>CAZKDA010000107.1:0-15962 GCA_964551455.1 uncultured Saprospiraceae bacterium | reverse complement strand
ATAGGTTGTTCCGATACTTTTTCGATCAGTGTCGATGTGCGGCCTTACCCCGTGCCTGTGTTGACCATGACGGCAGATACTACGATTTGTAAAGACGATGTATTCCAACTTGAAGTCGATGGCGGGCCTGATAATTACACCTATACGTGGAACTCCTCGGCGCCAGGTTTGAGCTGTTATAATTGTCCGGATCCGGTAGCTTCGCCGACTGGATTTACAACTTACAGCGTTACGGTGACCAACCAATGGGATTGTTCATCGGAAGGCGAGATTATCGTCGATGTTATTGATGAATACCAACCTTTTGCAGGAGCGGACAAGACGATCTGCGAAGGCGCCGAAACCCAACTCAGCATCAGTTTTGGAAATAATCCGAACTGGCTGGTAAGCGATGGCCTGGATTGCTGGAATTGCCCCGACCCGATCGCTTCGCCGGAGGCTACAACAGAATACCTGGTGGAAGTGACCACTGATTTTGGTTGCACGATCACGGATACCGTTGTGGTAAATATCGTTTACCCGGAAGATGTGGACGCCGGAGTAAACGGATTGATCTGCAAAGGTGAAAATATTCAACTGCTGGGAACGGCAGAAGGAACGATCAGTTGGAGTCCAAACCTGGATTTGACAAACCCGAATATTTTAAACCCTGTGGCAAATCCGCCGGTTTCCACATATTATTACATGACGGCGACAAACGGGGATTGCATTTTCACGGATTCCGTTTTTGTGGAAGTGATTGAAAAAGCTGAGATATTTGTTGATGACGTTACGATATGCCAGGGTGAAGGCGTACAACTGCTGGCTTATGGAAATGCCGAGAGTTTTATTTGGAAAGCATCGCCCGATCTTTCTGATTATTACATCCCCGATCCGATCGCCCAACCGGATGAAACGACGACTTATACTGTGTACGGAACGATGGGATTATGTGATGCCGACACGGCTACTGTGGTTGTAAATGTCATTCCTTATGTGGATGCCTTTCTACCACAACAGTACCAGTTTTTCGACGGTCAATCGGTCGAAATTCAACTTAGCATTGATGATCCGGGGCAATATACTTTCCAGTGGTTTCCGGAGAAATATCTCAACTGTTTCAACTGCACCAATCCAACCCTGACGCCAGATACCACTATGACCTACTATGTAGAAATCACTGACCCGGCAACCGGTTGTATCACGACCAAAACCACTTTGGTCAAGCAATATTTCAGTTGTCCTCCGGAGTTGATCGGCGTGCCGAATATATTTACCCCGAATAATGACGGAGTGAATGATGTTTTGAAAATGGAATTATCGCCATCGATGTCAGAGATTTATCATTTCAGGATATTCAACCGTTGGGGCGCTTTGGTCTTTGAGTCGGAAAATCATTTGGAGGGCTGGGATGGAACCTACAAAGGAAAAGAACTGCCAAACGGCGTTTACATTTATTTCCTCGAAGCCCCTTGTGAGGTGAACGGAAGAACCATGATAAAAAAAGGAGACATCACATTGATCCGATAAACAAATTCATTTTAATAATTTAATAATTTATGCTTCTTTAGTTGTCAGGTCACCGGTCATGCCGGTGGCCTTTCTTTTTGTGAGAAAACCAGATTTCACCGGATGCGTTCTGAATTTTTAGGATGAATTACTATCTTTGCGGGTGATCGTTCATAATAACCTCGATTTTAAAGTTGATTTTTATTACAAGGCTTTAAAGGTCAAAGAAAAACGTAATAAAATTTTTTTTAAGACAATAAATTATTGTTCCTGCCAGTTTTTCAGTTTTATTTTCCATTTGATTCCCGGAACCGATTAACAAGTTCATTCAAAATGAGAAAGTTTTTTGCTTTTATTTTGAAACTATCGGTTTAAAATTAAATGATCAAAATCCACACAATCAGGATTCAGATTTACTGAAAATATGCCCATTTTACGCCCATTAATCGTACTATTCTCCATAGTGTGTACATCTGCCTTTGCACAGGTCGATGCGGATTTTTCAGCAAGTGCAACTTCCGGTTGCGGTTCTTTACAGGTTACCTTTTACGACCAATCTACTTCCTCTGCGGGGAATATCGTTTCCTGGTACTGGAATCTCGGAGGCGTTAATTCCAGCATCCAAAACCCAGGAAGGATCTTCGGAACGCCCGGATTATATACCATCTGCCTTACCGCTACCGATAGCCAGGGAAATTCCGACACGGAATGTAAAGATGACTTTATCCAGGTTTTCCATCTCCCGCAGCCCAACTTCGCGGCATCTCCAACCATCGGTTGCAGCCCCCTTGAAGTGACTTTCGAAGACCAGACCACCACGCTCGACGGCGATATTGTCGAATGGATATGGGGCGTCGGCGGTTCCAATGGAGTGATCATCGACGATGGCAGCCTGCCTTCCATCACCAACACCTATATTTTGCCGGATGAATACGCTGTGAACCTGACGGTGATCGATGAGAACAATTGTACCAATACTATTACGATCAATGATTTTATCTCTGTTTTATCTCCGCCGGATATTGAAGTTTCGGTAAGCAATGCTTTCAGTTGTACACCACCTTTGTCGGTTTCTTTTTCTAATGACGACCCGGAACCGAACACCATTTATTATTGGGATCTGGGCAATGGGCAGCCTGTGTTTCAGGGCAACAGCCCTCCCGATGCATTATATAATCAATTAGGTCAATACACCATTACCGTTATTGCGGAAAATCAACTCACTTCGTGCAGTGATACATTGGAACTGGAAGGAGAGGTCAACGTTGGGCTTCCCGTGGCGTTTTCCATGTCGCAGGAAGGGGGGTGTATTTTAAATGCGATACAGTTTTTTGACGAGTCATTAACTCCGGCGGATAGTGTGCTTTGGGACTTTGGAGACGGCAATACTTCTTCGGAAACCAACCCGGAGTATCTTTATTCCCAGTCTGGTTGTTATACGGTTTCCCTAACGCGATATTACAATGGCTGTGTTGCAACAGATTCCACAGTGGAATGCATCGATATTTACACGGCTCCGGATGTATCTGTTGACATACAAGGTATCAACAGTTGTACCGTGCCACATACGATTGATTATTCGTGGTCAGCCAATAATGGCATTTCCGGTTGGGAATGGGATTTCGGCGATGGCTCGACCGCTACAAACAACGATTCTTCTCATACTTACACCGAATTTGGAGTTTACCCGGTGACATTGACCATTTCGGACGAATCCGGTTGTCCGAATATTCTGACAGACACGGTGAGGATCATCGAATTGGAAGCTTCTATGGATTTTACCGGAGTTTCGGGATGTAGTCCGCTGTCGGTTACGCTTTCGGATAATTCGACTACCGTGGTTCCGATCACTTCCTGGCAATGGTGGGTGGATACGAGTTACACCGATCCCGGAACGCCTTTGCTGGTTTCAACCGACGCGATGCCCTCATTTGTTTTAGCTGACACCGGGTATTATGATGTACAACTCATTGCAACTAATGCCCTGGGCTGCACCGATACGGTTTATTATTCTGAAGCGATCGGGGTAGGGATGACTCCGGTTGTAAATTTCGAAGCAAATCCGTTGGAATCCTGCGCAGGCGATGCGATCCAGTTCACCGATCTTTCCAGCGATTTTGTCAATGAATGGCTCTGGGAATTTGGAGATTCAACTTTTTCAACCGACCAGCATCCGGCGCACGAATACAACAGTGCAGACACTTTTGATGTCACTTTGATCGCTTCTCACTATGGTTGTTTTGAAACACTTGTCCTCGAGGATTATGTGATCACGATCATTCCGGTTGGCGGGTTTTCGGTGCAGCGAAATTGCGACAATCCTTATTTTATTCAATTTGTCGATGAATCCGACGGAGCCGATTCTATCCATTGGGATTTTGGTTTGCCGGAAGGCGAGTTGGATACTTCAATCCTGTTCAACCCCGTTTTCCTTTTCCCGGATACCGGATGTTATATTGTAACCCAAACCGTTTTTAACGACAGTACAGGCTGCATCGATGTAGAGACCGTAAATGTCTGTATAAAAGATCCCGTAGCTGCTTTTGCTTTGGATACCTTGGCGGGTTGTGCGCCATTAACCATTAATATCACCGATCAGTCGGTTTTTGCAGAACAGTGGGATTGGGTGACGCCCGGAGGGAGCGTAACGGTTGACAGTACAAATTTTTTATTACAATACGAAAATCCCGGAATATACAGCGACATCCAACTGATCGTCACCGATGAATTTGGTTGTACTGACACCGCTGTTTTTAATGAAGATATTTTTGTGAATGGTGTGACGCCCGGATTTACGAGCGATCCAATCGGCGGATGTTCTCCTTTGAACGTACAATTTTTTGATAACTCCACAAGCCTTTTTGGAAATATCACCAACTGGCAATGGCAGTTCGGCGATTCCATATTTCCATCGGACATACCCAATCCTGAATATTTGTTTGTTGAAACCGGAGATTATCCCGTAACCCTTACCGTCACTGACGACTGGGGTTGCAACTCCACGATGACCTTCCCCGATGCCATTCATGCCACGGAGCCGGTTCCAATGTTTTCCGGTGATACTTTAGGCTGCACCACTGCAGAGATGATCTTTGTAAATGAATCAACAGGATTAGACCTCACTTATGTTTGGAGTTTCGGCGATGCCGCAACATCAACCAACGAAAATCCGATGCATCAGTACGCAACGGAAGGCACTTATGAAGTATGTCTGGTGGTTACCGATCTTTATGGTTGTGAAAAAATCTATTGCCGGGAAGTTGTGATCGCCGATCCGGTGGCAGATTTTGATCTGGATGAAACCTATTCCAACTGTCCGCCGCTGTTGGTCAATTTCACCAATCTTTCACAAAACGCCACGCAGTTTGAATGGGATTTCGGCGATGCCAGCGGCAACTCCAATCTTGAGCATCCGCCACACGTTTACACGACTCCGGGCACTTTTGATGTAACCCTGATCGCCAGCTCAACCAATAGTTGTAGCGATACCTTGTTGATAGAAGAACTGATCGTATTGGAAGGGCCGTTGGGCAGTTTTTATTTTGATATCGATACGGCTTGTGTGCCTGCGACGATCACATTTTATGGGCAATCGGATGATTACTACGACTACATCTGGGATTTTGGTAACGGCGAACTCGACACGGTTTTCAATGTGATCGCGGATACGACAGTTCATGTGTTTACTGAAACCGGTGTATTCTTTCCTAATTTGATCCTCATCAATACAACCAATTGTCAGCGAGCGATCGAATCGCCGATCCCAATAGTGCTGTATGGCCTGGATGTGGATTTCCTGGTATTGGACACCGTGCTTTGCAACGCTACACAGGTTTCCTTTTTGAATCTCACCAACTCCATCTATCCCATCACATACACCCAATGGTATTTCGAGGGAGGCTCTCCGGGTTCGAGCAATAGTTTTGAACCGACGGTCACTTACAACGAACCGGGTTTTTATGATGTTCAGCTCATCGTGAGCAATGGCCTTTGTACAGATACTTTGACAAAAGAAAATTACATTAATAAAGGCATGATACCGGATGCCGGTTTCGGACAATCATCTAACTTTGGTTGTGTCCCGCTGGCAGTACAATTTACGGATCAAACCGTTATAGATTTCGGAACGATAGCCGCATGGGAATGGGACCTTGGAGATGGAACTTTTTCTGATGTTGCCAATCCTGCCCATACCTATTCCGTAAGTGGAAATATCCCCGTTCAGTTGATCGTCACATCGGATATGGGCTGCCGCGATACCGCCTCCAACCTCATCCCGCTCTATACTTCCCCATTGACCTCAGCATGGGCTTCGGAACCGGAAATATGTATCGGCGACCACGTGGATTTGTTCGCATCGGTAATTGATAGTACCGCTTTTACTTATTCCTGGTTGCCTGATGCTACTTTAAGTTGTGAAAATTGTTTGTCAGCGATTGCAACGCCAACCGTCACCACTACTTACACCTTTTTCAGCACCAATGCTTCGGGCTGTAGCGATACCAGCGAAGTGACCGTTGTGGTGCTGCCGTATTCGATCCCGGATATTGCCATTATGGCGGATACCTCCATTTGTCTGGGGGAATCGATACAGCTCTCTGCCAGTGATAGCAACGGAGGCACGTCGTCCTTTGATTGGGATGAAAGCGCGGAAGGTTTGAGTTGTTATGAAAATTGCCAAAACCCGGTGGCCAGTCCTGATGATACAACCACTTATATTTTAACGGTGACGAACATTTATGGATGCGATGCTCAGGATTCTGTCCAGGTAGCCGTGATCGATCAAAACCAGCCCTTTGCAGGCGATGATGAAATTATTTGTGAAGGGGATTCCATACAGTTGACCTTAACTATCGCGGGGACTCCCAACTGGTTGAACAGCAACAGCCTGAGTTGTGACGATTGCAATGACCCGGTTGCATTTCCGCAAGTCAGCACCAATTATGTGGTTGGTTTGGTTACAGCGGATTTTGGTTGTGAAATATTCGATACAATTTTGGTAACTGTTTTAAACCAGGATGATATCGATGCCGGATCCGACCTGGAAATCTGCGTCGGCGAGACCATTTCATTGAATGGCTGGGGACCGGGCACAGTGTCCTGGAATCCTGCGGAAGCAGTGAGCGATCCGAATATTTTAAACCCCGATATCACACCCGATACGACTTTCACTTATTATTTGACTACTGAAAACGGCCACTGCATCTTAACGGATTCGGTGATTATTTCCGTGGTGGATCAAACGATTGTCTTTTTGGAAGACCACATTATTTGTTACGGAGATACCGTAATTCTCGAACCTGAAGGGATTTCGGATACCTGGCATTGGTCGCCGGCTGGATCATTATCCGATCCTACTGCCGAAACACCGCTGGCTTTTCCGTTGGAAACCACGACTTATGTGTTGGAAGCTACGCAAACCACTTGCTCGCCGGGAACAGCCACATCGACTGTCGTTGTAGATCCTATGCCTAATGTCCATGTTCCTGCGGTAATTCCGTTTATCAGCGGCCAACCGATTGAAATTGTTGTAACAGAGTACGATGACCGCCATTACAAATATTCCTGGTCGCCGGCGGATAGTTTGAGTTGTAGTAGTTGTTCTAATCCAACCTTCACATCTTCCGTTCCAATGACGTTGGAAGTGACAGTTACAGATCTGGCAACGGGTTGTGATCTTGTGCTCTCGGTGTATATGGATGCGGTTGAACACTGTGATGGCAACCTGATCTCGGTACCAAATACTTTTACACCAAACCATGACGGATACAATGATGAGTTGCATTTGATTTCCAACACGATCTCAGAGATCAACAGCTTTAAGATATTTGATCGATGGGGCGGGCTGGTTTTTGAAACCGATGATTTTTACAAGGGTTGGGATGGCCAGCGCAACGGTAAAGATATGCCCATTGGGGTTTATGTTTATTTGATCCAGGCAACCTGCATCCTTGACGGAAAACCATTTATCAAAAAAGGAGATGTAACGATTTTGCGGTAAGAGTTTCGGGTTTTCGAAACCATTTATAGGTTAAACTCACGAACATACTGTTTAAAAAAAACTGACTGTGAAAAGGATACAAACTTCCACGAATTAAAAACTACCCAATCTGCGTAGATCAGCGGTATCAGCGGGACTTTTTTTTATTTCCCACAGAACTTGTAACGATGCAAGCGTTAGTGTGCATATCTACACAGATTGGGTAGGTTAGGAACGAGTACATTGCGTTAAAAAACAGTCTGCGATAACAAATATTTCCTAACAACGTTTTCGTGCATTTAACCTAAACCAATTATCGCGTGTGTAGAAATTCAATTTTGAAACCCGGGATAATGAAATTGTCGTCGATCTCTTCGATCCGGGTTTTTGAAACCAGGGCTTTTAACATCTTCAGCGTATGTTCGCGGTCTCCCTGTCGGATGGCGATCTCTAGCCAGGCGGTGTTGGCAAATTCCTGATTACAAATTTCCAGTTCTAACTTTTTTACGGCATTCATCACTTCGCTCATCAGCGCGTAATCAAAGCTGACTTTGAAAATATCTTCTACGGTTTTTTCGACGATCTCCGCTTTTTCCAAAGCATCAGCAGCGGCATTTTTGTAAGCATTTATAAGTCCGGAAGTGCCAAGTTTGGTTCCTCCAAAATAGCGAACTACTATGATACAAATATTCGTCAGCTCAAAATGGTCGATCTGACCCAGTATTGGCCGTCCGGCAGTTCCGGAGGGTTCGCCGTCGTCGTTTGCACGAAAAAGGTTGCCGTCGAGACCAAGGCGGAAGGCAAAGCAGTGGTGGCGGGCTTTTGGATGTAGTTTTTTCGTTTCAGATAAACCTTGCATGCAGTCGTCTTCATTGAAAACCGGGAAGGCATACGCGATGAATTTGCTGCCGCGGTCTTTGAATTCTCCTGTTGAGTTTTGGCTGATCGTTCGGTAGGTATCTGTCATGTTGTAGTAAAAATGAAGCGGCTGGAGTCGGATCGCTATTTTTGTGTATGAGTACGGGGATGATCCCGACCTTAGGTTCGGGACAAGTTAGGAGAGAGGCGCTCGGCTGGCCGACCACCGGGGATTGTTGGGGATATTTTCATACCCTACTATCCCCGTTCCGACAAAGTCGGAAATATCCCCCACCATCCCTAAAGTCCCGACTGTGGCGGGTCGGTATCCCCTGAAAATCTCACTTGTCAGGCAGGTCAGAGTTAACAACCGGTTAACAATATTTTCCAATTCATTAACAGCGATCCGGTTCTTATTTTCCGTAATTTGTTTTAAAGTTTAAAAGATTGAATTTCAGTAAATAAAGTACAAAATTTTAAAAGTTGTCAACTTTTATTGCATTTTTTTATCTTTGGGCAAAATCCGGGCAGTATAACAAACCATAGAACAATACGACAGGGTTGTAGTGAAGTGTAAGGATGATTTCCTGAAAAGCCGAAAGACTGTGGAACTGCATGGCGTATCTTCAGGCCAACCCCAATCACTGACCAGGTTTTTATCAAAGCCAAACGGAGAAACCTTTGTGAAAAAAGTAACTGAGAGAAACTAACGTTCGTAAATATTTCATGGAAATTAATTCCACCATAATCAAAACCTGATATCCGCTATGACGCTTGGTTCATTAACATTGATGATTGGCGCTATTGCCCTGGTTTTCACTTTGATCATCGGACAAGTGCTGAAAAAACATAAAAGCTGGCCGATGACTTTCCTACAGGCATTCACCGGCTCGTTATTTATATTTTCAGGATGGGTAAAGGCTATTGACCCATTGGGTACCGCCTATAAAATGGAGCAATATTTTTCTGAGTTTGAATATACTTTCGGCGAAACCTGGATGTCTTTTCTCGCGCCATTGTTTCCCTGGCTTTCCGGATATTCCACAGGCTTTTCGGTGATGATGATCGTTTTCGAGATCATGTTGGGACTGATGCTGTTGATCGGTATCTGGCCTAAGTTTTCCAGTTGGGCTTTTTTCATCATGGTTGCATTTTTCACTTTCCTCACGGGGTTTACCTTTCTCACCGGTTATGTTCCTGCGGGCGCCAATTTCTTTGAATTTGGCAAATGGGGGCCTTATGTCGAAACCAATATGAAAGTGACCGATTGCGGATGTTTTGGCGATTTTTTAAAACTGAAACCGAAAATTTCTTTTTTCAAAGACATCTTCTTGTTGATACCCGCAATATATTTTTTGATCCGGAGCAAGGACATGCACCAATTGCTTGCGGATAGATACCGCGTCTTTGTTGTCGGTGGTTCTGCGCTGATCGTGTTCCTATATTGCCTGAGTAATTATTCTTGGGATCTGCCGCATACCGATTTTCGCCCTTTTGCGGAAGGCGTAGATCTTCGGGGAAAGTATGAAGCTGAAAAAAATGCGGCTGCGAATGTTCAGATTTTGGGATACAACCTTACAAATAAAACTACAAAGGAAGTGATCGAACTGGATTATGAAACCTTTTTGAAAGAATTTAAAAACTATCCGAAAGAAGAATGGGAGTACGAGCAGATCAAATCCGAACCCGAAATTGAAGCCACAAAGATCAGTGACTTTGCCGTCGAAATGGTTGATGGTACCGACATGACGGAGGAGATATTGAACAACCCCGACTATCATTTTATGATCGTGAGCCACAAAATGTATCACACCGCAGAATCAACCTCGATCTCGGTAAATGATACCACGTGGGTCAATGACTCGATCGTTTCACCCGATACGATCATCTACGTCCGGAATCCGGCTAATGTAACTTCTCGTACCATTACGGAATACGAATATGAATGGAGCAAAAAATTCCAAAAGGCATATCGTGAAAAGATCAATCCGCTGGCTGAAGCTGCTGAAAAAGACGGTTATAAAGTTTATGCCATCGCCGGAGGCGCCGGAGAGGAACTGATCGAATCCTTCCGGCACGACACACAAACGGCTTTTCCATTTTATGTAGCCGATGATATTTTGCTGAAAACCATTGTGCGTTCCAATCCCGGTGTTGTCTTGTTGAAAGACGGTAAGATCATCCAAAAATGGCATTATAAAAAATTGCCGGAATACGCAGAAATAAAAGCAAAGTATATGAATTGACAACCTGCCTGCCCTGCCTTTGCAAGGCAGGCAGGCTCCACAGGCTGTATTGAGCATATTTCTTCAATATACAAAAATTGCTTTTTTTTGAATATAACCACCAGCTTTAGAAAAAAATACCTTTCTTTGCGAAATGTATTTAAACAACCCAAGTTGTTAATTTGAAATTATGCTAAGCAGACGAAATATCCGCATTAAAGTAATGCAGATGCTCTACGCAATGAGCAGAGATCCGGAGTTGATTTTTGAAGATGTATTGAAAAGTTACAGGGAAAGTATCCAACAATCTTTTGAATTGTATATTTTCAATTTGCACTTTTTGATGAAAGTTGCAAAATACGCCGAAAAAGACGCTGAACGAAGAGCAAATAAACACCTTCCTACCGAAGAAGATAAACTGTTCACACCTAAATTGTTTCAAAACGATCTCGTTCAATCGATCATCACTAACAAGAATTTCAGAGAACTGGTTAAAGAATACGATTTCGACGCCAAAATCGATGAGGATTTTGTTCGAAAATTATATATCGATTTTGCGAAAAATGATGATTACAAAAAATACCTGAACGAAACCACTTCCACCGAAGACGACCGCAAAATTTTGCTGGAGCTTTATAAATCCATGGTCGGCAAAGAAATCTACAACGAAGTGATGGAAGATACATTTCCGCTGTGGGTGGATGATAAATCATTGATCGTCGGAACCATCAAAAAAACGATCAAGGCTTTGCCCGACGATTTGGATTTTTGCGGTACTCATAAACCACAAGATGAAACTACCGTCGATTTTGGTGAAGCTTTACTCAAAGATGTTTGCGACAAGAACGATCAACTCCTGGAGATCATTGAACCGGCTTTGAAAAACTGGGACGCCGACCGGGTGGCGGTCATTGATATGCTATCGCTCAAAATGGCGCTCAGCGAACTCATGATCTTTCCGTCTATTCCTACCAAAGTCACCATCAACGAGTTTGTTGAAATTTCCAAAATGTACAGCACCGACAAGAGCAAAGATTTCATCAATGGCATTTTAGATCGCCTGATGAAAAAGCTGGACAAAGAAGGTAAGATCAAAAAAGAGGGCAGGGGGCTGCTGGATTGAAGGCGACTTACCAAACTGCAAATCTATTTTAAGAATAGTGTTTTTTCCATAAAAAGGAAAAGGCTTTGATAGATCAAAGCCCTTTTCCGTGTTAGCCGGGTGACTACACCGGCATAACCCAAAAACCGATTATATTATCTATTCTTTGCCACCCTTCAAATGATCCTGGTATTCCTGGAGTTTGTCCCAATTTCCCTCCACGGCCATTTCGGCTTGTCTCGGCCAGGTGGCAGGATCGGCCAGTGTGAACCTTTCTCCGTCTTTATCGAGGATGGATTTAATGTCTTCGGGTGCCGCTTTCGCTAAAACCGCGAGGTTGGCGATTCCTTCTTTTTTCAGCAACTCTTCTATTTTCGGACCTATGCCTTCCACAATTTTCAGATCGTTCAATTTCGGATCATCCACCTCGATATGAGTGGCGGCGAAGCCTAGCGGAGCTGATTTTATTTGCTCGGCATCGCTGCCATAATTGCGTTCGGGAGCCGTCGCTTCGTCAGTTTGCAGCGTTTCTTCAAGGGCTTTGAGCTTGAAATAAAGGTCGGCATTTTCTTTTTTCGCCTTGTTGAGTTCTCCTATAATTTTTTCTTTATCATATCTGGCGGTGCTCAGGTCAGCTTCCAGATTATTGGCTTTTGCCGTCATGGCAGCCAGGTCTTTTTCGAGTTCGAATGTCCTTGTTTTCCATTTGGCGCCGATAATATACCGGAGGATATAACCTAAGAGGAAAGCGCCAAGAAGCCATAGTAAAATTTCTATGCTGAGATCTCTGTAAACTTGTGATAATAGTAACATAGTATGGTAATTTTGTTTTGATAGATTATTGTTTGATAAGTCTGAGTTCTACGCGTCTGTTCTGGTGTTTACCCGCTTCGGTTTCGTTGGTGGTGACCGGATCGGATTCTCCTTTGGATTCAACAGTGATGATATTTTTGTCAATGCCTTTTGAAATGAGGATATCCCTGATCGCCTGTGCTCTTCCCATGCCGAGTGTGAGGTTGCTTTCTTCGCTACCGGTATTGTCGGTATGTCCGGTCAGCAGGATTTTTTCCCCCGTAATCTTAATATTGGCGGCGAGATCGTCAAAATATTTATTGATCGCGGGGTCTCTGACCATACCTGTGGAACCTACGGGAAATAACATCACCGCCCTGTCGGCCAATTGAATGACTTCGGCTTCCTCGACTTTTACTTCGATCCATTTGAATTCGACGCCTTTGAAAGGATCGGTTTGTGCGTTTTCAAAAGGTTCAACTTCTTTGCTCAACAGCCGGATGCTTTCTTCGGGGATGTCGCCCGTGAAGAGCGTCCTGACGCTGTTTGCCCTGGCGAGACCAAGATTTTCGTGGCCTTCGGGCGCAGTTTCGCCATCAAAATATAAACCGGTGATCTCCAGGATGTTGTCCTCAGATTTTCCTTTAAGAATGTTTTCTTTAAATGCCGTAAAGTTGACCGGGCTGGTGTAGGCATTCGGATCGTTGTATTTGAATGTCAGTGGCCCGAACTCTTCAGGATAGGCGGAATCTTCAGATTCAGCACTTGTCGGATCCTGTCCGTTACATACCTTTTTAATACCGCAGGTGTATCGGTATTGAGCCGCCCAAAAATACAAGCCGGTAATAACAAGCAGTGAAATGGTTTTTACGCTCATAGTATTTTTGATTTTTTAAAAATTGGGTTTAATTAGATGCGGAAGTGAATATAGGATAATTCATTTTAATATTTCATTGTCAACCGATTTTTTTTTCAGATTCTGTTGAAAAGATGAAATTTAATATTGTCTTTTTTGTTTTTTACAAAATTCGAGACATCAGATCGAATCCCGCTGGTTTAGCGGGAGTAGATCCCGACAAGGTCGGGACATCAGACATCACAACTTTACAACAGACACAAATCCGCAAATCCGCAAACGTGTGCCTGCCTGTACTGCTTCGGCAGGCAGGCACACGCAGGAGGTATCAGCAAATTAGCAAATTAGCAAATCAGCAAATTAACAAATCAAAATAGCCGACTCACATTTTTGCGAATGTTTTGAACATTCAAAACCACAAAAGCAATGGAAAAGAGAACGATCGCCGCATAAACGCCGAAGTGCAGGCCACTCTGGATGCTGAAACCCTGGTTGGCAAACCATTTTACAAAAGCGATCCTGCTTAAAAATAATCCCGCTACCGTCAACACAAAAACAACGGCATAGAGATAAGCCAGGTGGCGGATTAGCACATTGCTGATCTGGCGAGTCTTGTAACCCAATTGGAGCAGCAGCCGAATATCTTCCTTTGATTGGGAGATAATGAGCTGGAAATTAAGCATGAAGATCAGCACCGACAAGAGGAAAATGATCACGCCGATGGCCGCTACGATGGAAATGATACTGTGCAGCAAAGTGGAAAGTTGTCCTCCGATGAGGCGACCGCTGCTGACTTCATAGTTGTTTTTTTCCAGATATTCAGAAAGTTGGTTGGAGTAGGGATTGTTGGTTTTCAGGATCAGCCGGGAGGAAAGTGGTTTTTGCGTATCGCCGAAATTTTCATTTGCCCAGGTCATAAATGAAAGCGGAACCAGGATGGAATTGATCCGGTCGCTGAAACCGATGATCCTTCCCTGGAAAGTTTTTTGAAGCCCGTTGCCACTGACGTTAATGCTCATAGCCAATTTGCCGATGGTGTTCGGTGTAAACTGCGGCAAACCCTGGCTGGGTGCAAACCCAAAATTGTAAAGCGCCAGGTAATCCCTGGAAAGAATGATCGGAATTTCCGCATCGCCTTGCGACCAGTTCCAACGGCTGTTGGAAATATCGATGTACTCGTCGGGAAGGCTTTCGAAAAACAATTCCGTATAAAAACCCAGCATTTGGCTCGACGCGCTTACTTTGAATTGGTTTGATACAAATACGCCCACATCCTGGATGAAATCCTGTGACTCAAGATTAGCAATTTCTTCTTCCGTAAAGGTTGAACGCGCTCCAAGTGTGTTGAATAAATTGACTTTTTTGTTGATTAAAATGAATTGCTCAGCGGATGGGTCTCCTTTGATCAGTTTTTGAAGATCAAAATAAAACTGGAGCGCAGAAAGCAATAAAAACAAGCCGATAAAAGCGCCAATGGCAGCGCCTGCGATCTGCCATTTGTTTTTACCGCTCCAAAGCAATTGGTTGAGAATTTTCATATTCGATGTTTACGCTGCAAAAATATTAAAAGCTTTCAATTTGGGAATAGGGTTTATCCCCGACATGTGTGCCGGAGCTTTCTTTTTCGCAAGGCAGGGCATTCTTGAGCCGGAAACCTGCGTGCCGTGCCGTGTGGTATTTTGGTGCAAAACCCTGGTCGGCACTTGCCTGTCGAGTGCAGCCGGGCAGATCAATTGGCATTGGCAGGCGTATCGGGATCAAGAGTACTATATTTTTTTGTGCATCTTTTCCCGGCGATCATTTCTGTCAAGTGAAGTACAAACATAGTGTTTTGAGTTTGACAATTCTGATGCTTTTGTCTAATTTTGGACATTGCAGTCTTCTAATAAAAACTAAAACAGCTACAACAATTCATTCCCAAAGCATTTCTTTCAGAATTATTGCTCAAACTTTTTTTAAAACTATAAAAACATGAAACAAACCCTCCTCTTTTCACTCTTGCTTTTCGCAACTTCCAAGAACTTCGCCCAAATCACCATTGAAGAAAATAAGGTATGGACGGTTTTATCCCAAGGCTTTGGACCGGATTATCACACCTTTGCCATCAAATTTTCGGGTGATACAACGATCAATAATATTGTGTACAAAAAAATGTTTGGTTCAACAGATTCTTTATTAACAAATGGTTGGGGGCAATCAAATATTTTTATGAGAGAAGATTCTCTACACCGCATTTATAAATATGAAGAAAATGAAGAACAGTTGTTATTTGATTTTTCTCTGGAAGTAGGCGATACTTTTGAGGTTCACTTTTACCAAGAACCATGCGTCTTGTTAGTCCAAAACATCGACTCAATCACTCTGAATAATGACGAACAAAGAAAACGAATTTCTTTAATAAAACATGATGAACCCAATCCTGAAACGCCTCTGTATGGTTACATTTATTGGATACAAGGTATCGGCAGCCGTACGCATATTTCAGAGTACCCTTGGGAATGCTTTTATGACAATCCCTTTACTTTACTTTGCTACATGGAAAACGGCGAAGTTTTATACAACTCGTTAGGCTCCAACGCCTGTTTTCTCACTCCTGTAAAAGAACTCGATCTCCCGGATTTTAAAATCTATCCAAATCCAACCAACGGAATTGTTCATATC
>CAZKDA010000106.1:0-16088 GCA_964551455.1 uncultured Saprospiraceae bacterium | reverse complement strand
CGAGCTACTCCCGCTTTCTTCAAAGCGGGACTCCACTCCGCGATTTAATTTTTTATCGACGAGCTACTCCCGCTTTCTTCAAAGCGGGACTCCACTCCGCGATATTGGGCTGCAAAAGTAAAGAACTTAAACTTGAATTCCAAGCGCTAAGAGTGATTTTTGAAATAATCGCCTTTCCAAAAATAGGTTTTCACAACAGCTTTTAGTTGCCCGCGACTACAATCCGGTTCGTGAGCAGCATTCCGCGGCTATTCGTGAATTGGCAGAAATATATTCCGGGCGTCCAGTTTTTGGTATCCAATCCGATGGTTTTTTGGTTTCGGATATTTTGCTGGAACATCAAGCCGCCTAATGCATTGTGAACGCTCAGGATGCCGTTTTCAAGCTGATGAGAAAATTCAAGTCTTACAAAGTCTGAAGCAGGATTCGGGATCGTGGTCATGGTAAAATCGGCTGATTTCAAATGCTCAACAGCTACAATGTCCTCCACCAGGGAGATTATTTTTAAGTCATCAAAATAAAAACCGTCATAGTTGTACACGCCATCGGAGATCATCGAAAAGCGCAGGTAAATATCCTGCCCCATGTAATCCGAGAGGTCGATCTCCTCCTGTACCCATTCCAGTTGTTCACCATCGTAAATAGGTTGACTATGATCCTGATCGTAGGTGCCCAGATTGGTATATTTCCCGCAAAGCGGCGTATAGCTGAAACCGTTGGTGGAAATGCTGACCTGCGCATAATCGAAGTCGTTTTCAATTTCCCATTTTGCCCAAAATGACAAATACGATGCGGTTGAATCCGGCAAGGAGATTGGCTCGTCCATTTCAAGGTAGTTTTCCAGGAAGGAAAAATAAACACTGCCGGGAGAATCCGTGATGCTGCTCGTGGCAGAGTAGAACTCCTCGGATGTTACTCCCCAAAGATGGTTCGGATCGATCACATCATCCCATTGATCCAGGTTATCTCCATGGTCTGCAAAAATGATTTCCGTTTGGTGAAAGATCTTGGTAATGGTATCGGTCAATACAAAACCGCCATTATCCACCGAGAGCAGAAAAACGATTTCATCCCCAGGAGCAATTTCACCGGACAAGCTGAAGTCGATAGCACCTTCAACGGAGGTAAAAGGATCAATATTGAAAAGTTCCGGGTTGCCTGTGTAAACAATATTATCGCTGATCGGGGAAATGCTTACTTCCAAAATTCCATCCATCAGGCCATAGCGCGTCAGTTCAAAATAAAACTGTCCGTCAAGGTCAGAAATTACGGTTTCCGTCTGGTCTTCCACTTCTCCGTAATTCAACAAAAAAAAAGCTGATTTCAAATTCTGTAGCAAAACGGATTTGCACAAATGGACGATTTCCGACGAAGCAGGGTAAAAGTCCGGACCGATCTCAGGCGTAAAAGCATAAATAGGGGGTTTGGTCATTGTTTCGCCAAACATCCAGTCGTCAGCATTTCCATTCACAGTGTAATTTAAAACTTGAAACGCCGTCCCCGTCCAAAAATGGTTTTCTTCGGTGAGCTTTTCCGCCATGGTCAGAAATGCGGCATCAGCCAGGTTTACTCCTTCAAGGTAATTCCAGGGAAAGATGAGCAAGTTGCCATGACAATGATTGTTGTAACAAACCTGAAATTCATGGTTGTTGCAAAAATACTGCACCGCTTTGGTCTCCGGCTCGGAAAATGCTTCCTCGCCGCGATAAACCTCGGAGGCAGTTGCAGGAGAAGAACCGTAATTGTTGATTCCCCATTGATACCCATAATTCCGGTTCAAGTCCACGCCGTGTGTACCGTCAAAATTGTCGCGGCGGTTTTTTCGCCACATGATCGAGCCGCCACTATCATAGTTGTCGATATTGTGAATGTAACCATCGGGATTGACACAGGGGATAAAATACAATTCGGTGTGATCCACGAGGTATTGGATCGCCGGGTCAGTTTCATAATTTTCCAATAAATACCACATAAAAAAGATCAGGCTGGTAAGGCTGACCGGCTCGCGGGCATGATGCAGCGAATTGTACAAGGCTTGCGGCTCACCTTCATCCAGCAAGGGGTTGTCCGAAATTTTCAGCCAATAAACCGGACGACCTTCAAAGGTCAGGAAAGTATCGATAGGTTGCCGGGGGCTGATCAGGTCTGGGTATTTGGCAGCCATTGAATCGAGGTTTTCCAGCATTTCTTCGTAGGTGAAATTTCCGAGAAAAGAACCCTGCTGGAAGTTTTCAGGAGTTGCATAATCGTAAACCGTGCTTATATCACAATGATTACTCCTTTCCTCAACCTCCAAACCGCTGTTTTGATTTTTATAAAAATGATCGAGGTCTTCAATAAGGACTTCAAAATCAAATCCGGCGGTGCTTATTTTTTCAATTTCTGTTTCCGAAAACTCATGGATCAGGTACCGCCCTTTTTTATACGTAGCATGATCTAAGGCCAAACCCAACACAGCCAATTCCGATACCGGCTTGTCGCTCATGTCTATTTTTATGCGGCTGTAGGTCACTTCCTGCGCGGCCAGCGAAAACGCGATCATACAAAAGATACAGGTAAAAAAGTTGTTCATCTCTTTAAGCTTTTTATCAAATTTAGCCATTTTTTTTCAACAAATTTCAGCGGGTGAAAGTCCAGTGGATGTACATTGACAAACACATACCTACTTTTGAATTCAGCGGGAAAACCCGAAACAAAATTTTACCCCATTGACAAAAGCAAAACCGCTGCTCTCGCCAAATAACTACATTTTTCTTACTTTTGCGCTGCTTTAAAAAACACAGATTTCACCCGGAATAAATGACTCTGTGAACAGGTTTTACGGTGCATCGTTTGGTTCTGTAATCTGTAATCTGTAATCTATCATCTAAAATCTATCATCTAAAATTTTACAAATGAAACCAGTATATATCGTATCAGCCGTCAGGACGCCGATTGGAAGTTTTGGTGGCGTATTATCCGGATTTTCAGCCGTTCAGCTCGGAACAATGGCCATCAAGGGAGCCATGGAAAAAGCCGGTGTAAAACCTGAAGACATCGATGAAGTGCTCATGGGCAACGTCGTATCCGCCGGTCTGGGACAAGCGCCTGCCCGCCAGGCAGCTTTGGGAGCAGGGATTCCGCACAGCGTTCCCTGCACCACCGTCAATAAAGTGTGTGCATCGGGCATGAAATCCGTCATGTTCGGCGCACAAAGTATCATGCTGGGGCAAAACGATCTCGTCGTCGCAGGGGGCATGGAAAGCATGTCGAACATTCCCTTTTACATACCGAAAGCCCGCTGGGGTTACAAATACGGCAATGGTGAATTGATCGATGGTTTGTACCACGACGGACTGATGGATGCCTACGGTCTGATGCCGATGGGCGTTTGCGCCGATAATACTGCAAAGAAATACAACTTCGCAAGGGAAGCACAGGATGCTTTTGCGATCCAGTCGTACAAAAGAGCGGCTGATGCCACTGCCAATGGAAAATTCCAGGAAGAGATCATCCCGGTGAGCATCCCGCAGCGAAAGGGCGACCCCCTGGTAGTGTCGGAGGATGAAGAATACAAAAAAGTGATGTTTGAAAAAATCCCGTCACTTCGACCGGCTTTCAACAAAGACGGAACCGTAACCGCTGCCAATGCTTCCACCATCAACGACGGCGCTTCATCGCTTGTGCTCGCCAGCGAAGAGGCTGTTAAAAAATACGGTCTGAAACCGATGGCACGTATCCTGGCTTTCAGCGATGCTGCGCAGGCACCCGAATGGTTTACCACTACCCCACCCCTCGCCGCTAAAAAAGCACTGAAAATGGCTGGTATGGAAACTTCCGATGTTGACTATTTTGAAGTCAACGAAGCTTTTTCGGTAGTGACTATGGCCTTCAACCGCGACATGGGAATCAGCGAAGACAAGGTCAATGTTTTCGGCGGCGCTGTGGCTATCGGTCACCCGCTGGGAGCCTCCGGCGCCCGTATCGTGACGACACTCAACAATGTTCTCCATCAAAACAATGCAAACATCGGCCTCGCTGCTATTTGCAACGGCGGCGGCGGAGCATCTTCGATGATCATTGAGCGGGTTTGATTGAAGAAAGGTGGTAAAAAATATATAACCGCAAAAATCGCTATTTGAATTTCAACCTTGCGCACTTTGCGATGCCTTAGCGTGCTTTGCGGTAAAATAAAAACCGCAAAGGTCGCAAGGAATACCGCAAGGGTCGATATTTGTGAAGTTTTAAAAATCTCCTCTTTGCGCACTTTGCGATGCCTTTGCGCGCTTTGCGGTAAAATAAAAACCGCAAGGGTCGCAAGGAAGACCGCAAGGGGCGCTATTTGTGAAGTTTTAATAATCTCTACCTTGCGCACTTTGCGATGCCTTCGCGTACTTTGTGGTAAAATAAAAACCGCAAGGAACGCAAGGAAGACCGCAAGGGGCGCTATTTGTGAAGTTTTAAAAATCTCTACCTTGCGCACTTTGCGATGCCTTCGCGTACTTTGCGGTAAAATAAAAACCGCAAGGAACGCAAGGAAGATCGCAAGGGTCGCTATTGCAGCAGTTTCAAAATCTCCTCTTTGCGCACTTTGCGATGCCTTTGCGCGCTTTGCGGTAAAATAAAAACCGCAAGGGTCGCAAGGAAGATCGCAAGGAACGCTATTGCAACAGTTTCAAAATCTCCTCTTTATAAACCCTGCCGATGGGAATTTCAGTTTTGCCGATCTCTACGTCGTGAGCCGTAAATGCCGTGATCTTGTCTTTGGCGACGATGAATGATTTGTGGACTCGCAGAAACTGTCCGGGAGGAAGCTGTTCATGGAAATTGCCGATGGAAACTTTTGTCATGATCT
This sequence comes from uncultured Saprospiraceae bacterium, assembly GCA_964551455.1. GTDB lineage: Bacteria > Bacteroidota > Bacteroidia > Chitinophagales > Saprospiraceae > JAHDHW01. The sequence goes on along the minus strand of CAZKDA010000106.1, from coordinate 11,254 downwards.
TCTGATCCGGCAAAACGATTTTCACATAATCTTTCACCCCTTCGATGTACAAAATATCCCGCAAATCCACTTTGATGGTTTTGCGATCCGCTTTTACAAGAATGTGCGCGGAAGGTGTTGATTCCGGCTGTTCATTTCCTTCCTTTAGTGTTAAAAATTTGTCGATGGCTTTGAGAAAACGAGGAAAAGGAATTGGTTTTACGAGGTAATCCAGCGCGTTGTGATCAAAACCTTCGACGGCATAATCGCGGTAGGCGGTGGTGATGATCACTTCGGGTTTGGTTTCTAGTGTTTCGATAAGTTCAAGGCCGCTGAGTTCGGGCATTTCGATGTCGAGGAACAGCAGATCCGGATGGAGGTTTTGTAACTGGCTAAATGCTTCAACGGGATCGGTGGATGTCCCGCAAATCTCAAAGCGGTCGAGCTTCGAAAGGTGTTGCTCTATCACGTTTATTGCCAGCGGCTCATCATCGACGATGTAGCATCTAAATTTTTTCATGGTTGTAAATTACTTCCAGCCGGACGCCAAAAAAATCTTCACCCTCATCGATCTTCATACGATGGCTTTTCGGGTAGATCAGGGCGAGCCTTTGGCGGATATTTTCAAGCCCCAACCCGCCGTTTACGGTAGCGTCCTTTTTCTTTTTTTTGCTGTTTTCGATATTAAAAACAAATTTTCCATTATAAACTTTCAGTTTCAAATTTATCCAAAAAATGCCATTTCCCGCCGCGCCACCGTGTTTAAAACAATTTTCCACAAATGGCAGGAGGATGAGCGGAGACACTTTGATGTTTTCATTGATCGCAGAAAAATCGGCGTTGAGTTGCAGCTTGTCGCCATAGCGCAATTTTTCGAGATCGAGGTAGCTTTTCAGCAATTCCACTTCTTTTGAAAGCGCTACTTTTTCTTTGTTTGCCTGGTAAACGAGGTAGTCGAGCAACTCCGTCAGCTTCAAAATACTGTCGGCGGTGAGATCCGATTTTTGCAATGCGAGGCTGTAAATATTGTTGAGCGTGTTGAACAAAAAGTGCGGATGCAACTGGCCTTTGAGCAGTTTCAACTCCGTTTCGGCTTTGGCTTTGGTGAGTTGTTCATTGAGGCGTTGTTTTTTGCGGTAGTCGCCGATGATGTACAGGCAAACCGCCAGGGCAACGACCGAATAATCGCGGATCACGTTTTTGATCACTTTGCCGGCCGGAACTTTCCAATATTGGCCTTCATTAATAAAATTCACCAGTTCCAACCACTTTATCCGTGCAAAAAAGATGAAGATCAGCGCTCCGATAAAGCTCAGTGCAAAAAGGAAAATCCGCCTTTTTTGCAGAAAATGCGGAACGGCATACCAGGCCATAAAATACGTGGGTATCATCAGCACGGGAAGCGAAAGGATCGTCGAGCGCAAAAAAATCAAGCCTTTGCCGGGAGCCAGGTGGATGGCATTGGCTGTGTATTCCAGCAACACGTAAACCGCCCACAACGACAGGTGGATGGCAAATTCTTTAGCGGAGAAGTTTGCAATTTTCATTCTTTAAAGAACGGTAAAAATCAGCAAAATAGCGGCCTTTGTCTATCAACGGTTTTGTTGCGGCGACCTACTGCACGCTGCGGGATACAAACTGCAATCTTCTCATCGATAGTTGTTGCTCTACTTTCGTTTGCCGTTGCTCTACTTTCCGGATTTTGCGTAGCCCTCCCCTTTAAATTTGAAACATTGTTAACCAAAAAAAAGCAAATTATGAAAAAATTATTTTTAGCCCTGGCTGCCTTAATGCTGGCCGCTATTTCTCACCAACCTGCCAATGCTCATGTTTCGCTGGATGAACAGGCTGCTTTTGAAGCCGATCTTTTCGGCGGCGCATATCTCAAGTTTGCCGGAAAGCACGGCGGCGATGTGACCAAAGCGGAAATCGCCGGAACCAGATCGCTGACGGTGGACGGTTGCGCTCACGGTTCGGTCATTTACAGGTTCGACCTGTTGATCACAAAAAATGGAAAAACGACAAGCTACGCCGGAAAGTCCAATGAATTGACCAATGAGATGCATGCCGCCCTGAAACAGTTGTCATCCGGCGATGAGTTCATTTTTAAAAACACCAAAGCCCGCCTCCCGAAAGAAGGCACTGTGGATGTCCACACAAAGAAATTTACGATCGTTTAGATCAAGCTTATTTCAAGGTTTGGCCGGGGTGGTGATCTCAGGGATCATTGCTCCGGCCTTTTTGTTTCGGATTTTCTCGAAGGTGTTTTGCAGCAGTTCAATATTTACGGGCGGGCATTTTTTTTTATTTGTCACATTATCAAAATGGATCATGTTTTTTATAGAAGATCATTGCGAATGACGGAGCGCATCCTTTTACCGTATTATGGCAAAAAAGACGCTTTACCATATTTTATCATACCCGTTTTTTCAAAAAACCATCTATTAAAGTTTTCAGGGATTTTAAAACTAACACATTTCAACAATATTTTTTCAGGCGTCACATAAGTTGGCCGGATAATTTGCTTATGTATATAAATAGATTTTATATTTGGATTGATTTGATTGAATTAAAATAAAATACATAATTAAATAATTATAAATTGATAATAAAATCTCAAGAAAAATTTACAGGTTGACAATCTGAATACCCAATTTTTGAAACACTATTTAATTAATCAGAATTAACCCTGAACCGCATTTTTCGAGGGTAAAATATTGCACACACTATGGAACTCTTTTTATTTACTGCCATCGGCATTACTGCTATTTCTTTCGTTTCAATTGCGCTAACCAAACCTTACCCGGAAACTATTTCCGAATCTTCAGCTACACCGACGACCAGCGAGATCAATCCGGAAGACATTCCCGTTGAAGAAACTATCATATCTGATGACGCTGAAAATGAGTCGCGCTCTATTGCTGAACCCAGCCCAAAAGAAAAAGAACAATCTATGGCTCAGGTAGCCTGAAACAAAAAACCCATTAATAATTTTTTCATTTTTTGCACCCAACACTATGACAGCACTCCGACAAATTCTGATCCCATTGACATTTTTTACATTCGCTGCCTTCGGTCTTTCCGCACAGCAAAACTTCGATGATGAACCCGTGATCCTTGCGGATGCCGGCGATTCAAATTCAAAAAAGAGCCGTCCCAAATACCCTTTACCTATTCAAAAACAAAAAGAGGTGATCCCGGATTATTATCGCCATCACAAAAAACTGCCGGCGGGTTATCAGGGTTTTGTCATCGAACTGACCACTTCGGACATGCCGCTCAAAAGAAATTATTTTCTCTTTGATCAGTTTGGAAATGTTTTTTACGATCAGCTCCGCAAAGGGGATTACGCCTATTGCATCCTGATCAATTTTTCGAAGCGAAAAGCGGTGAAAAAGTTTTTGAACAACATCATTCTTCCAAAAGCTCCCGAAGCCAGGCTGGTGGAATACAAAAATGGGAAACGCAAATATAAGTAGAAGATTTTTTTGAGACCGAAGATGATCGAGCCTGTGCCATTTAACCGGTACAGGCTTTTTTTTGTGTGGAAATTCAGAGATGACCGAGCGCTGCATTTCGCAGGCGTTGGAGGAAAGGTGAGGCGAAGATAAAATCCTGGAGCACCTCGTTGTCGCTGTCGATCACTTCGTCTTTATTTCCCTGCCAAACCAGTTCGCCTTTGTAGAGCAGGGCGATATTGTCGCCGATCTCCATCACGGAGTTCATATCGTGGGTATTGATGATAGTAGTGATGTCGTTTTCGATGGTGATGCTTTTGATCAGTTCGTCGATGACGATAGCCGTTTTGGGGTCGAGGCCGGAATTGGGTTCGTCGCAAAAAAGGTATTTGGGTTCCAGCACGATAGCTCGCGCAATGCCGATCCGCTTTTGCATACCGCCGCTGGTTTCTGAGGGAAACTTGTCGTTAATTCCTCTGAGGTCAACCCGTTCCAGGCAATAATTGACCCGGTCGAGTTTTTCTTTTTTAGTTTTTTTGGTAAACATATCCAGCGGGAAGCGGATATTTTCTTCCACAGTCATGGAATCGAAAAGCGCAGAACCCTGAAAAAGCATCCCTACCTCCATGCGGATGGCGCGCAACTCCTTTTTATTCAATTTGGAAAAGTTGATGTCTCCATACCAGACGTCACCTTCATCAGGACGCAACAATCCGACGAGCAGCTTGAGCAAAACCGTTTTCCCCGCTCCACTCCGCCCAATGATCAGGTTGGTTTTCCCCCGCTCAAACACCGTACTGATCCCTTTCAGCACAGGAGTATCTTCAAAAGATTTTACCAGGTTTTCTGCTCTGATCATTTAGCATTAATTGAAGTTGTATTAGTGTATTAGTGTGTAGGTGTATTAGTGTGTTGGTGTATTGATGTATTAGTGGGAAAGCCACATGCCAGAATCTACAAACTACAAACCATGAACTATCTATCCAGTAAGCAACGATGCAATGATATAATCTGCCAGCAAGATCATAATATCGCTATAAACCACGGCTTGGGTACTTGCATGACCGAGTTCGATGCTTCCTCCTTTTACATAATAGCCCTGGTAGCAGGATACCGAGGTCAGGATAAATGCAAATACAATCGCCTTTACAAACATCATAAAAACATTGTACTCCTCGAAAAAAGAGCGTAGCCCCCTCACATAATCGGCATCGGTGATCAAACCCGTTGGTACGCTTGCAAGATAACCGCCGATAATGCTGACAAAAGCCGCAATGCACACCAGCAGGGGGATCACAAATACCGCAGCAATGATCTTTGGCATGATCAGGTAAGCCGCCGTGTTGACGCCCATGATCTCCATGGCATCGATGTGTTCTTTTTGTCGCATCCCGCCAATCTCTGCGGCTATGTTCGAACCTACTTTTCCGGCGAGCACCAGGCAGGTGATCGTAGGCGCCAACTCTATGATCGTGCTGTCGCGAACGATATAACCAATGTAAAACTTTGGTACAAAGCTATCCTGCAACTGGTATGCAAACTGAACGGCAGTCACCATCCCGATGAAGATGGATATCAGCCCGACGATCACCAGCGACCCGATGCCAATGTCATTCATCTGGCGCATGGTCTCTTTCCAGTACATGGAAAAACGCTCCGGGCGCGAAATCGCCGTTTTTAACATCACGCAATACCGCCCAATGTGGAAAAATATTTTGAAATTCATATAATGGAAAACCGCTTGTTGCAATCAAAAACCCGGAAGTTTAAAGATATCCCCGGCTTTTTGTTTTTTCAGTTCGCGACAAATGTAATGTTTTTCAATTTAAGGAAAACCGAAATTTCTCTGGGATTACATCTAGCTCGTCGTTCCGGCATTGCCTGCAAAGATTGTAATAGTATTTTTCATCACCAAAAAAAACTTTGGTGAAGTTGTTAAGGGATTTTTTAAATAATCCGGACTTTAAAAACTCTTCCCCGTTTTGTAAAATTAAAGCTCCACTCCGACATTCATTCCCGACTTCCCCGTCCCGCTTTTTCGAGAAAAAGCAGGATTCGTTGCGATATGGTGTATCGGTGTATTTAACTCATAACTTAACGTGAATTACCCCGACCTGTCGGGGTACGCGGTATGGATTAGGTCAAATATAAAAATTCGGATTTCAGAGCCTGTGCGACCACGCTGTGGTCGATCATTCTATAGATAAAAAACTAACGTACTTTGACCGCGCTGCGGTCACGATATAAGGCATTTGCTTAATGACCGCAGCGCGGTCAATGTAGGTTAGAAATAGCAATCAATGAAAAATACGACCACAGCGTGGTCGCACAAATTTAAAAGGCCTCTGCCGATATCAACGATGTGGGATGCGGAGGACAGCCATAAAAAAATCACACGTGGCAAAAAATGGTTAAATCCATTTTGTCTTTGTATTGCTTGCCATTTTTCCCGATCTCAAGCATGCAGGTTTATGTTTTTTCAAAACCATAACGCGTACCGCGTCACGCAGTACCGCGTCACGCGGCACGCGGTAACTCAGGTTAATGTATAGCTTATAACTCCTAATTCTCACCTCCCTTTTTCCCAAACCGATTCCCCGCTGCCGGAATTAAATATTAATTTTACCCAGCAATTCAAAACAAGATAACCTTTACAATTTATGAATATTCTCATCACAGGCGGAACCAAAGGGATCGGGCTGGCTATCGCGCATGCTTTTGCGAAGGAAGGATTTGACATCGCCGTTTGCTCGCGAACGGAGTCGGATTTGGTGAATATGAAAAAGATATTTTCGGAGCTATATCCGGGTATCCGGTTCATCATCAAAAAAAATGACCTGTCCAAAAAGCAGGAAGTCCTGGAATTGGCTGCTTCTATAAAACAGCAATGGAACCAACTTGATGTGCTGGTCAACAACGCCGGACTCTTCACGATAGGAAAAGTACACGAAGAGCCGGAAGGCGCGCTCGAAAGCCAGATAGAAACCAATCTTTACAGCGCGTATCACCTCACGCGGGCTTTGTTGCCCATGATGGTGCAACGTCAAAAAGGGCATATTTTCAATATGTGTTCAATCGCCAGTTTCATGTCTTATCCGAATGGAGGCGCTTACACCATTTCAAAATTTGCTATGCTGGGTTTTTCAAAAGCCCTTCGGGAGGAGATGAAAACCGAAGGCATCCGCGTGACGAGTGTCATGCCTGGAGCTACCTGGTCGGATTCGTGGAAAGGGGCAGACTTTCCCGATGACCGGCTGATGGCGCCCGAAGATGTGGCTATCGCCGTGATGGGCGCCTGGAAAATGAGCACGGCTACTGTCGTCGAAGAGATCATTTTGCGACCCCAATTGGGCGACCTCTAAAAATTTCAAAAGCCATGACCGAACATCCTTTTATCAAATACCAGCCAAAACAGTTTTCGCCGGTTGAAATCGAAAAACGGAGTGCTGATTTTTATGAATACATGGATTCCCGGCGGTCGGTTCGCCATTTTTCCAACAAACCCGTCCCAGAACAAGTGATCGAAAAGCTCATCATGACGGCATCGACTGCGCCATCCGGAGCACACAAACAACCCTGGACGTTTTGCGCAGTCTCCAATTCCGCTATCAAAAGTGAGATCCGCAAAGCCGCCGAAGAAGAAGAATACGAGAACTATCACGGGCGCATGTCCGAAGAATGGCTCAGGGATCTGGCACCTTTGCAGACCGATTGGCAAAAGGAATTCCTCGAAGTCGCGCCCTGGCTGATCGTCGTTTTCAAAAAAGCTTATGACAAAGTGGGCAATGAAAAACACAAAAACTATTATGTCAACGAATCGGTAGGATTGGCGGCGGGTTTTTTACTTGCGGCGATACATTTTGCAGGATTGGTGTCGCTCACGCATACGCCCAGCCCCATGAACTTTTTGCAAAAAATACTCAACCGCCCGGAAAATGAAAGGCCCTTTTTGCTGATCCCGGTAGGGTATCCGGCTGGAGAAGTCATGGTGCCGGATCTGAAAAGAAAACCCAGCGAAAAAGTGATCGTTTATTATTGAGAAAGGTTATGGTTAGCTCAATTCCTGGTAGCAAACCAATTTCTGATGTCTGCCATATCTTCCTGCTTCAATTGGAGGTGGTTGATCTGCACAGACGATTTCTCCGATTCAATTTCGACGATGATCTGGTTGAGGAAGACGCTCAGGTTTCCAATGTCGCTTTGCGCGATTTGGTATTCCGGATCGCCGAGGTGAACGATCTTCCCGGCTTCTTTTTTCAGTACCACCGAGTTTTGGAAAGTAATTCCGTTAAAAAGTAAAAACATACCGATCAGGCTGCTCAGCATGGTTCCGGGAGCAAAATGTCCGGCAGCAATGACGTACCAGATCACACCGATCAACATGATCACACCTACCGACAAAGACAACATTTTTTCCATGTCGTCCTTTTCATGCCGGAGACGTAAAAATTTTTCCCGGGAATATTCCCTGTTGTTTTTCAACCTTTTAAACACCAGGTAACTACCGAATCCCAGCATGACCACCGACAAGATGATATAGTTTTCCGGCCTTTCGGGAAGGATGATGAAAAAAATTATCCAGGCCAGGTAAAAGGTGATCCGGGCAAATATAGCCGCATAAGACCGCGATTTCAGAAATGTGCTTAACTGGTTCAAGGTTTTAAAAGATTTCAGACAACAGACAACAGACAACAGACTTCATATAAATTAACACGAGAATCTGGAGTCAAAAATATAGAATAAACTTTGCGACTTAGTGCCTTTGTAGCTTAAACTATCAAATAAGGACAGGGATGCTACGAAGACACTAAGAATTGCGTATAAGGTTATCGGTCAATTCATTTAGAGTTCAAGTTTCAAAAAAACTCAGAGGTTTTTCAGGTATTCGTTTACGGGAAAGCCTTCAAAATATAGTTCTTCGATCACTGCTTCGCCGTTGAGCACTCTGGCGTCGAGGTAAACGTTTACGCGGTTTTCTTCGGAACCGGCTGTCAGTTCCATGAATTTTTCTTCAACCAGCGGCGCCAGCTTTTCATTGAGGTAATAACGCCGGAGGTTTTCGGGGACATCGATGAATACCTCTGCGTCGCTGGTGTACGAAACCCTTGTTTTCAAAAAGTTATTGCTTTCCGGCTTTTCCAGCGAAGGGTTGGAAAAAAATGTATAACCCAGCGAATCCTTTTCCAGTTGGACATAAATTTTGTCGTCGTATTTAAAAACGTCACTGGCCTTTGGGTAATCGATATTCTGACCTACAAAATTGAGGACAATGTATCGCCCGCGGAAAGCATCGTAAGGATCGACCGGCTGTGGGCGAAAGCGAAAGACTTCGCCATTTTTCAATATCCGTTGCTGATCGGTGATCATCGAAAAAGGATACCAAAGATAAAGGAGCATCACTGCGGCAAATGCGATATTTCTGACTAAATTCATATTTCCAATTTTTATAAAAGTAAACCTTATAATCCGATTTTTTAAAACATAACGATGGAAAAAGTATTTCTTGCGGCGACATGGAAAAACCTCATCATGGCCAATTATGTGGTGGACCCCGGGATTTTGAAAAGATATATTCCTCCCGGAACGGAGTTGGATATTTACGCCGACAAGGTTTTTGTCAGCCTGGTAGGTTTTATGTTTCTGGATACCAGGGTTTTGGGAGTGGCTGTGCCTTTTCACCGCAATTTTGAAGAAGTGAATCTGCGGTTTTATGTTCGTTACAAAGCGCAAAACGAATGGAGAAGGGGTGTGGTTTTTATCAAAGAGATCGTTCCGCGCCGCGCTATCGCGTTTGTAGCCAATACCTTATACAGCGAGCGCTACCAATGCCTGTCCATGAAAAATGAACTCTCCGATGAGGGTGGTCTGCAAAGGGTTGGTTATTGGTGGAAATTCAACAATGAGTGGAACTACCTGAAAGTCGTGGCAGAAACGAAAGCAGCCGAAATAACGGAAGGCAGTGAAGCGGAATTCATCACGGAGCATTATTGGGGTTATGCCTCCGGCAAAGGTGTATCGACCATGGAGTACCAGGTGGAACACAGGCGCTGGAGTACCTTCAGGGTTTTGGATTTTGAGCTTCGTTGCGATGTTGCAGGGCTTTACGGGGCTGATTTTAAACAGTTTTTAAACGCAAAACCGCATTCTGTTTTCATGGCTGATGGCTCCGAAGTCCTTGTCCGCAAAGGGAAAAGAATTATTTTGTGATGAGAACAATTAAATGCCACGAACCGCTTGACGCCTGTCTGCCGAGGCACACGGGCAGGCTGCAAGCGTTAGACGCAAAGGCACAAAAAGGAAAATTCATTGACTTTGTGTCTTTTTTTGAACCACAAAAGAGAACAAAGCACACAAAAGAAAAGACCTTTTTGCAGTAAACTCTGGCTTGTTTCAAACAGTCTCAGATCAAAATATTGTTCACCAAAACTTCACCATCTGTCAGTTGTATTTTCAGGATATAATTGCCTTTGGGAAGTTTTTTAAGTTTGATCTTCTTTTTAAACTTGCTGTAATCTCTGACCACCTGCTCAATGGCATTGCAAAGCTGGATAGACATGACTTCGTTTTTTTCTGTCTTTAAATCCAAAATCAGCTTATTCCCTTTGATCTCATACCCCATGCGGATATTATCCACCTTTGTAGTTTTACCAAAGATGTCGTCCATTTCCGTAAGGATCGCATCAGCCTTGCAGGCATTGGGAATGCCGTAGCCATAACCCCCTTTTACATCAGGCTCGAAATACCGGTCGGTACTCTGGCGAATGGCAGTGATGATCTCCATGTTCGAGCGATTGGGGTGTGCCTGCTTGAGGCAGGCTACCAAACCGGCGATGCCCGGAGCAGCGAAGGAGGTTCCATTTCCGGTGCGGATGCCATCGTCGGGATCAATGACAAAAGTATTGGCGCCCACAGCCATGACATCGGGCTTTACCCTTCCATCGGCTGTCGGGCCGAAAGATGAAAAGACAGCCTTTTTGCCGTCGAGGCCGGCAGCGCCTACTGTCAAGACAGAATCGGCGTCGCCAGGCGTCGTCAGGTAATACCAGTCATTATTACCAAAATTGCCTTGGATAGCCACCACCAGAACGCCTTTTGAAGCGGCATAGTCGGCGGCTTTGGCGATGATCGTGGTATTGCCGTCCATGTCTTTGTAAGTGTAATTGCCCTCGCCTTCATCAAAGTTGTTGTACTGCAAAGAACTGGTGATAATGTCGGCGCCATTTTCAATAGCCCAATCGACGGCTCGCTTCCAGTTTTCTTCTTCTTTGTGGGTTTCCGTTGGCGTATATTCGGTGCGAGCCAGCAGGATATTTGCATCAAAAGCCGCCCCTACATATTCGCCGGGGATGTAACCATTGACGATCGAAAGGGTGTTGGTTCCGTGTGTTCCGCTTGCGCTGTATTGGATTTCGGCATCGGTGCAAAAATCGTAATTGCCTTTCAGGAGTTCATTTTTGCGGGCATATTCAAATGCTTTCATTTTGTCGAAACCGTCGAAGCCATCATCGAAATGTGCGATGGTGACTCCCTTTCCCGTAAACCCGCGGTCGTGCAGGCATTTCAGATTCAGAAAATCGTTTTGTGCTTTGCTTTTTCCGTAATCGATGGTTTGTGCGACCGAAATGGTCAGCATGGCGTTTAAGAACAGAAGGATAATGAATTTCATATTTATGTTGATTTGTTTATTTGCTAATTTGTTTATTTGCTAATTTGCTGATGTGGTAATTTGCTGATGTGGTAATTTGCTGATTTATCAAACTGTTGGTATTCCCGATTTCATCGTCCCGCTTTTTCGAGAAAAAGCGGGATTCGCTACG
>CAZKDA010000105.1:0-16132 GCA_964551455.1 uncultured Saprospiraceae bacterium | reverse complement strand
CGGAGCGAATCCCGCTTTTTCTCGAAAAAGCGGGACGATGAAATCGGGATTACCACATTACCACAACTTTTATTTGAATTTCAGATAAACCCTTAACGCAAAGTTAGCCGTATCGCATAAGTTTTACCACAATTCTTTTCTTAAAGTTTCAAAATAGCGCAGGGCTAACAATAAGCGGCTGCCATACCAGGAAAACATCTCCCCGTCAACCAGGTGGATAACGGCATTCGGGCAAAACTCACTGATCTCGGCAATATGTTTTTCTTTGAAAGGATAAGGTTCCGACGAAAGCAGGATGATCTCTGGAGCGGCATTAGCGAGGTCTTGCAGGGTCAGGGTAGGGTAGCGCCGGAGGTGGCGGAATACATTGCTGAAGCCCGCGATTTCCATCATTTCATTGATAAAAGTATCCGATGCCACTGCCATGTAGGGCTTTCGCCAGATGAGATATGCAGCCGGTTTTGGTGAAATGGATTTCATTGATACAGCCCATTCCGAAAAATCATTTTGCAATTGTTGCTTCAGGCGGGTAGCTGCTTCGGCTCTGTTGGTCAGTTCACCGACACGGGCGATCATGTCAAAGGCATCATCGAGTTTGCGGATATCGCTCATCCACACCGGAAACTGTGTGGCCAGCGTTTCGATCTGTTTTTTGTCGTTTTCTTCTTTGTTGCCGATCACAAGGTCAGGTTTCAGCGCAGCGACCTTGTCCGGTTTCAGGTTTTTGGTGCCGCCGATCTTCTCTTTTTCGGTAAAAATCCGGCGCGGATGGACACAAAATTTTGTGATGCCAACGATCTCCTTTTCCAACCCAAGATAGCACAACAGTTCCGTTTGTGAAGGTACGAGCGAGACGATCCGTTTAGGCGGGAAATCGAAGCTGACCTTTCTGTTTAATTGATCTGTCAGGTTCTTTTTCATAGAAAAAGCGAGTTGGCGATGACGAAAAAACGCGATATTTTGGAACATCATCCGGGCAGACACTTTCCCTCAATCCTTTTTCACAAAATCCTTTTCGCCGGCTTTGATCGCTACGTCGAGGTGGTTTACTTTTGGCGGGATGGGGCAATTATAACCATCGCTGAAAGCGCAATACGGGTTGTAGCATTTGTTGAAATCGAGGATGAGTTTGTCGCCTTTGATATCGGAAACCTTGATGTCGAAGTACCTTCCGCCGCCGTAGGTGGTTTCTCCGTTGGTCAGGTCTTTGAACGGAATGAACAGATAATCTTTAAAACCTTCCATTCTCAGCAGCATCAGGTTTTGATAAACTTCAAGCTGAAAATCCCGGCCATTCAACTTGAAAGTCAAAATGCCGTAGCGGACGAATTTTTTGGTTTTTCCGCTGTAGGTGGCCATATCGAAAGATTCTTCGTTGAGCGTCCGTTCGAAGGAGCATTCCACGCGGTATTTCTTTTTGGCTTTATAAAATTGAATGTTTTTAAGTTCTTTTTCTTTTTTAAAAAAAGGCGAATGCTCTTCATTTAGCAGGCCGGAAAGGTATTTTTCGCGGTGGGTTTTAATGTCTTTTTTAACAGACTGCGCCACAGCCGGAGCATAACCGGCCACCAGGATCAGAAAAAAGAGGAATGTAATTTTTGCCATGATTTGCAGGTTTATTCCACCACCAAGGCGATCTTTTTTCCGGCTTTGTTTACAGCGATACGCGATATTTGCCGCACACCGTAGTAGCTGAAATCGCCGATCTCCAGCCAGGCCGTATCGAGCGTTTTATTGAACTTGAATACTTTAGCGCCTTTGGCCATGATGATGGTGCCATCGCCGAGCACTGCAAAATCTTCGCTTCCGGGAAGCGCTGCGGTGATCAGGTGGGTGCTGAAAGTGCGGGAGTGCAGTCGTTTGATTAGCCAGGTTGTAGCATCCAGTTTATGCACAAAAGCGATATCGCCGTTGGGCATTTCCTGAAAGCATCTTCCGATATTGGAAATGACATATCTCGTGGACTGGTCGCGGAGATTTGCGACGACGAGAGAATGTGGATTACCTACCAGGAACAACAACACTTCACGGTAACTGAGCCAGTGGTGGTACCCGATATCTGAGATCGAGGGAAAAACCACTTGCCCGTCATTCGAGCGGTCAATGGGGAATTTCCAAAGCCGCTGGCTGACACCTTCGCCATTTTCTTCGCGGATGCAACTGAAAGAAGGCGATTCGTCGATCCCTTCTCTTCCGGGTACCAGCATTGGGGAATATTCGCTTTCCACTGTTTCGGTTACGCGCGTCAAAACCAGGCTTTTGAGGTTCAGGGAATAAATATCGGTTTGAGCCGTGTCTTCGGGAAACTGAACTGAGAGGTACAATTCGTGGTCGTTCACAAAAAATGGCTGGTTGTTGTAACCTTCGGGGTTGAATCCGGTCAGCAATTTCGGGTTCGAAAACTGGAAAAGGCTGTCGGTTTTTTGATTAAAATCAAACAGCAACACATCCGTGGCAGGCAGTTTTTGTGCAGACAATACGGGGTTTAGTAAAAAAAATGCAAGCAAGAAAAGTATGAAGTTTCGCATCGGTCAGTGTTTTGTTGTGATGGCTAAATTTTGATCTGCTTTCCGCTAATATATTATTTTTTTGGTAACTATTCATTCATTGAAATGATATGGCCTGAAAAGTAAAATTTTATATTCTTTCCGACTTCGTGAGAAATAAAAGATGCTCACAGAAAGCACAGATTACCACAGAAATTTTTGAATGACTTTCTCTTTCTGCGCAGACCCGCTGCCCGCCTGCGGGGTCGGGCGGGTTTATGCAGAACCAGGAAGTTTTGAGAAAACAACTGCGGCATTATAATTTTACAATGTCTTTGAGGTCTTTGTATGCGATGGTAAATTCCGTGGTACCCAGCGCATAGGGAGCGGCTTCGTAAGGGTTGTAATAAAAAAAGATACCTTCTTTTTTCAATGCGAAATTTTCAGGCAGTTGGAACCCTTCGCCGAAAAAGAAATCGTTGATATCGACCTCGTCCAGGTCATATTCCGATATGCGGGCTTCGATAAACCGCTTTTGTGCCAGTTCATTAAAAGCCTTGGCGTCGGTGATGATCTCCCGGAGTTTTAATTCCTTGCCGGAGTTGAGATTGAAGTTGGCGATAGATATATGGTGGTTGGGATGCGCTCCGCCGGTGTTGGAATAAGCCGATAACGTAATCACCGCGTAGTTGTCCACTATTTCAGCGTTGCCGTCCACGTCAATCTCCCAACCCAATTCGTAATCCGGGAAGTCATTGAGTTGTTCCTGGTAATAACCGATCAATTTTTCAGCAGCGGTATCGATGTCTTTGATGCTTTGGTCGGGATCGGGATGTACAGCTTCCAGCGACATTCGGTTTACGAATTGGTTGATCGAATTACGGGCTTGCTCAACTCCTGCTACGGCGAGCGGATAGTTTAACTTGATGACTACGCATTTGACGTGATCTTCTTTGCAGGTTCCGCCTTTTTTGGTAAAGGATTGCATTTCAAACCGGATCGGTTCACCCTTTGGTTCATCGGGTTGTTGCGGGTCTTTTTTTTCGCTGTTTTTGCAGGAAAACAACAAAGACATTCCAAGCAGCAATGCAACAAAATTCAGGTGTTTAGTCATAAACGGGATCATATTTTTAAAATGAAACTGAAGGTCTTTTCCTGGATCAAATTCCATTTTTTTCAATCTCCAGGATCGCCGCCACATGGGCGTCGGCGATCTTCTGGCGTATTTCGGATTTCATCAACAGGGCGCATTCTTCCTTGTTGGTGTAAAAACCACATTCCGTGAGAACGGCAGGCATATTGGTATTGCGCAACACATAAAACTGTTTGCTTCCGGGGTACGATTTCAACTGGCGGTTTACCCAGCCGGTTTTAGCGATCAGGTGTTTCTGAAAAACGCGGGCGAGCGCCTGCCCAGTCCTGCTTTCATGGAAATGCCAGGTTTCGATGCCTTTTGGCGTTTCCCAACCACTGTTGCCGAAGGCATTGGCATGGACGGACAGGAAAATTTTGGGAATATCCGATTGTTTGTTATTGGCTCTTCCGACCCTTCCTTCGAGGAAATTGTCGATGTCCACTTCAGGTACTACATTGAAGTGTTTTACGCCCTGTTCGTCCAGTTGAGCTATGATCCTTTTCACGATGTCGCGGTTGAATTCATATTCGAAAAACTGGGTTCCATTTTCAAACTTTGGAGAGCGTTTGCCGGCGGTCAGCTTGCCGTGGCCATTATCGAGGCACCAGAGGTATCGCGGCTTATGCTTTGTGGTAACTCTCGGCTCCGGAGCGGGTTCGGGCTTTGGTTTTTCTATGGGTTTTACCGCTGGTTTTGCAATTTCCGGAGCGGGTTCGGCGGGGTCGTCGCCTGGTTTCAGGACGACGGGCTCGTTTTCACTGATCACCACCACTGTGGTAGCGGTATCGGGCTTGATCTCGCTGGCATCTGCGGGAAGATCGGGTTCGGGAGGCGGCAGCTTCACCGGAACCGTTTTGGGCTTTTCCTTTTCCGGTGGCGAAACGGGTTTTGCTGGAGGAGTCGAAGGTTTTGATTTTGAAAACCCGGAAAAGAGGTTTTTAAAAAAAGCAACTATTTTGTCGAGCATCGGTCAATGTTTCTGATGGTTTATTCTTTTGGTTTTACACCCGCCAAATATATAAAATAAAACAGATACTTGGTTTATGGTTTATAGTTCGTGGTTTATAGTTCGTGGATTTTTAAAAAACTACAAACTACAAACTACAAACTATGAACTATGGACTAACTCACATCTTATTGGCGCTCGTAAAGATTCGATTCCAGCGGATGCCTTTGAGGATGCTGCCGTCTTTTGTGGAAAACCAGATGAAAAGCGGCTTGCCGACGATATGGTCTTGCGGCACAAAACCCCAAAAGCGCGAATCTTCAGAGTTGTGGCGGTTATCGCCCATCATCCAGTAATAATCCTGCTTGAAGGTGTAGCTGGAAGTTTCCTCGCCATTTATTAGCACCTTATCGTTTTTGATGGTTACAACGCTGGGGCCTTCATAAACTTCAATGATCCGTTTGTATAAAGCGATATTTGCGGGACTGAGATCGACCGTAGCGCCCTGAGCCGGAATGGTGATCGGACCGTAGTTGTCAACCGACCAGTTTGGAAAATTTTTCGGATCATGGGGAAATAAAGCAAGCGGACTTGGCTGATAGGCTACCTTTTCGATTTGAATATTTTCGCCTGTGGCTTTTATTTTTTCCACTTGCTCCGGGTTGAGCACGAAGGTTCGAGATTGGATTCTGGGGTCTTGGATCTGATCTTCTTGGGTGATTCCCCATTCGTCAAGCTTGCTGGCGTTGAATTCAATATTTTGTGGAGAAATCGAATGGCGAAACTGGATGTTTTTCGGATTGACGGCAGGCTGGTCGTTGATATAAACCTGGTGGTCGCGGATCTCGAATTTGTCTCCGGGAATGGCGATACAGCGCTTGATGTAATGATCTTTTTTGTCGATGGGGCGTACCCGAAGCCCGTACCGTTGTTCAAATTGAGCAACCCTTCCGTTGTTCCTCCTGATGTCGTAAACACTGTAAGTACGGCCCGGGGTTACAAAAACGCTGTCGCCTTCGGGATAGTTAAAAACGACCGGTTCGTTGTTGTCGATCGTTTCAATGGGTTTCAATCTGCGCATTTTGAGCTTGGGAGATTTCAGGTAGGATTCTGTTCCGATCACCGGAATAGCATTGTGAATCAATGGGAACTGGATCACGGTCTGCGGTGTCCTGATGCCATAGTGCGCTTTGCTGACAAACAAAAAATCGCCGACGAGCAGCGAGCCTTCCATTGACGAAGTAGGAATGACGTAAGCTTCTATCAAAAACATCCGGATAAAAGCTGCGGCGAATACGGCAAAGATGATGGCTTCTGCCCACTCGCGCCCTGCGCTCTTTTTGTACGGGTTGTTGGCTTCGAGTTTTTTAAGCTGGTATTTGTCGTCTTTCTCCTGCGCTTCTGCCATCTTTTGCGCGTATTCCTTTTCTTTGGTCAGCGTAGGCCCCAGGTATTTTTCGTCTTTTTTGCTACCCAAAAGATAAAAAGGGATCGGCGCGTAGATCACCGCCAGGGCGGAATCTTTGAAAGTGTATTTTCCAAATGAGCGAACCATGTCGATGCACAAACCCACATAAATAAAAACGTTGACGATGGGTATCAGCAACAGCGCTGCCCACCAGCCGGGGCGTCCTACGATCTTGCTCCAAACCACAAAGTTGTAGCCCGGCACCAATGCTTTCCAGCCTGCTTCTCCGGCCTTTTCAAAAAGTTTGTAGGATGTTAAAAAAACGAGAATGAAATAAACGAGAATGAAAATCTGAATGCCCACTTTTTAAGTTTTAAAGATCAGTAACGGAAAAAACGCTCAAACAAATTATTTTACTTTCGTAAAACAGAAAAGTTGCGAGGAGAATTTTCACAACCCTGCGTTTTGCAATTCGCTGCAAATATAACTTAGAGGTTGTATAAATTTTCATGATTGAGCGAAAGTGAGTAAATTTTATTATGAACAAGGCAAAAAACGTCCCGCTAAAAGCGGGAGAAGGTATGGCGTCCCGCCTTTTTTCAAAAAGCGGGATTAACGAAGTGCAGGATAAAATTTGCCGCTTGTACCTGCCTTACTGCGTTCAGCAGGCAGGGCCAATTGATGGAAGTTTAAACAAGCTCTTTTAAAAGTGAACTGGCAAATGTAATTGAACCGTGAAGATTGGAGTAATCGGGGAATTCCTTCGACAAGCGTTGCGCCATCCGGTATTCAAAGCTGGGAACAGGTCATTCAGTCAACACAAATCCTTCGACAAGTAGTATTTCCGGTTTTCGTTGTCCGCGAAAAAACACCCTGATCTTTTTATAAAAATAGCCTGTTTTGGCGGCGTCATAGGTGATGTCAATCGAGCTGGTGTCTCCTGCCGGTGTTGGCGTTTCTTCCCAATCCGTAGCCGTGCATCCGCAAGAGGTACGGACATTATCGACCCGAAGCGGCGCATCGCTTTTATTGACAAACTTAAAGTGATGGGTTACCGGAACTTTGTGTTGGATGTCGCCGAAATCATGCTCCTGTGGCGACAACCATTTGACTTTTGATTCTTTTGAAATAAGCAGCGGAATGATTAAAAGCAGTAGTATGGAGTAAAATTTCATTAGGGAAAAATTGTCAATTTGCTAATTTGTCAATTTGCTAATTTGTTGATTTGCTAATTTGTTAATTTGCTAATTTGTTGATTTGCTAATTTGCTAATTTGTTAATTTGATAGAACCAGCAACTTGTAACTTGTAACTAACAACTTGCAACCAGCAACTAGCAACTTGCAACCAGCAACTTGCAACTAGCAACTTGTAACCAGCAACTTGTAACCAGCAACTTGTAACGCCACAACCAAATCAAAACCCGTCCCGAAACTTGTGGTCGGGACGGGTTGCGATAGCTGAATAGCCTTACGGTTATTTCAAGGTAACCGAGCCGCTTCCGGCCAGGTGACCTTTGTTATACACCTCAACATCATAAGAGCCTTTTGCGAAAGGTGTATTGGGTTGCCAGTTGAAACAGGCTTGCATTTCTTCGTTGTTGTAATCCAGTTCTTTCACTTGGGTAAAACGGATTTCTTCGCCGGTTTTCACATTGGTGGTGATACCGGAGCCGAGGTCTTCAACGGCCAGCGTTTCGCCGAGCGGGTTGATGATCCGTATATAAAACTGCTCTACACCGGCTTCGGCGATCTCATTTTGAGTAGCCGTGAAGCATATCTTCAGAAAATCGATATTGTTGGCGTAGCTCTTCTTTTTCGGCTTACCGCTGTTCTTGATCTTCCAGCCAGTGGCATTGACCTCGTTCACTTTGATGACAGAAGCATAATTCACTTTTTTGGAAAGCGCTGACTTTTCGGTTTCGAGCGTTTCTTTTTCGCTGACAAGAGCAGCCTTGGCAGTCAGCAACTCGTTGTTCATGGTTCTTTCTTTTTCCACCTCGTCGGTGAGCAAAAGTTTATCTTGTGTGAGCTGCTGGTTTTCATCTGCGAGCAACAGGTTTTCTTCCTTGAGGGTGTTGATCTCTACAAGGTAATTTTCCAGTTGCGCTTTGAGTTGAGAGATTTGTTCCCTGGCAGACGCCAGTTCGTTTTTGGAGGATTTTCCTTGAGAGATCATACGGTCGATCCGTTCTTTCTGAGCGGTCAGTTCCTGCTTTTGCTGATCGATGAGGGCGTTGAGGTTGTCCGCCTGGCCGCGCATGTTTTCGAGTTGTGCCAATGCGTCGTAGTATTCTTTTTCGAGTTCGACCTTGAGTTGTTCGGCTTCTTCGAGTTCGGATTTTTGGGCTTCGATCTTTTTGTCCTGGCTTATTTTATTATAAACCAAAAAGGCATTGAGACCTAAAAGCGCTACGATGATGACTGCTGCAATGGCTGTTAATTTTTGCTTTGAATCTTTAGTGAAACTCATAAATTGGTGATTTTAAGGTTTACAAACAGGTTCAAAATTTTCCAAAATAATGCTTTTTAAAAGGTTTTCAGAATTTTACCCCGTTTGTTTGAATGTGACTAAATTTAAAGATTTTCGGTAATAACGTTTTTATAACGACTTTTTAGTGTAACGTTAAAATATTTCTTTTGTGTTTGAAAATTTCAAAAGTAACTAATCGGATTGGTTTTGCGGAATATTGCAGTAACCTGTCATAAAATTATTTTTTAACACAATTGCCTGTGCGCTTCTGTAAATAGTTACGAGCATTTTATAACTTGGCACTTTATGGAAAACCGGCATTTTTTGCGTCTTTTGTAAGGTAAAAAATATCGAAACGCTTTTTTGAAAAAATTTTAAATTCCATAAAAATTATGATCGAAAATCTCGACATCGCCAACATACTCTTCCTGGATATTGAAACGGTTTCTCAATACGCCGAATACAAAGACCTGCCGGAAAATTTCCAAAAACACTGGAAGCATAAAAGCCGCCAGGTCTTGCGGCAGTTCGATGAGGAGATCACCGACGAAGAGGCCGCCGCGGCTTACAATGACAGAGCCGGGATATTTGCCGAGTTTGGGAAAATCGTTTGTATTTCCGTGGGTATTGTCGTTCGCAATCCCGAAACCAAACTCCTGGAATTGCGATTGAAATCATTTGCCAGTGAAGACGAAGCCGTTGTACTGACAGACTTTACGAAACTCGTCGATCAATATTACAACAACCCCAACAAACATTTTTTCTGTGGCCACAACATCCGCGAATTCGACATCCCGTATATTTGCAGACGGCTGGTGGTCAATCAATTGCCGCTCCCGCTTTCTTTGAATGTCTCCGGCAAAAAGCCCTGGGAAACCAAACATTTTCTGGATACCCTGGAATTATGGAAATTTGGCGATTACAAAAACTATACTTCGCTTGACCTGCTGACGACGATTTTCGGCATCCCTTCTCCAAAGGAAGACATCGACGGCGGAGAAGTAGGCAGGGTTTACTGGAATGACAAAGACATGGATCGCATCGCGCTGTACTGTGAAAAAGACGTACTCGCCGTCGTCCAACTGATGCTAAAATACATGCGGCAACCCACGCTGGAAGATAGCCAGATCGTTCATGTAGATCGGAAACCGGTGGAAGAGTAATGGTGAACAGTGAACGGTGAACAGTGAACGGTGAACAGTAAACAGTGAACAGTAAACAGTGAACAGTAAACAGTAAACAGTGAACAGTAAACAGTGAACAGTAAACAGTGAACAGTAAACAGTGAACAGTGAACAGTAAACAGTGAACAGTGAACAGTGAACAGTGAACAGTGAACAGTAAACAGTAAAAGGATGAATGGCGTCCGGTCGCCGGTAACCGGATACCGGACACCAGATACCAGATCGAAGTGTAGCGTAGATCCCGACAAAGTCGGGACACCAGATACCAGATACCAGACACCGATAAAATCAAATCAACAAATCCGCAAATAAAACAAACATGAAACATCTCATCGCACCTTCGGTATTGGCAGCAGATTTTATGAGGCTGGGAGAGGAAATTGAAATGGTCAACAACAGCCAGGCCGACTGGTTTCACCTCGATGTAATGGACGGGCGCTTTGTGCCCAACATTTCTTACGGGATGTTCATCATCAAGGCTATAAAAAAGATCGCCAAAAAGCCGCTGGATGTTCACCTGATGATCGTGGAGCCGGAAAAGTACATCGAAGAATTCCGCGAATGCGGCGCAGATGTTATCACCGTGCATTACGAAACCTGCCCGCACCTTCACCGCACCGTTCAGCAGATCAAAGCCACCGGCGCCAAAGCCGGCGTCGCCCTCAACCCGCATACGCCGGTTCATCTTTTGGAAGACATCCTGGAAGACATCGATCTCGTACTTCTCATGTCCGTCAACCCAGGTTTCGGCGGTCAGAAATTCATCTACCAGACGATCCCCAAAATCAGGCAGCTCAAAGAAATGATCACCACCAGAAACCTGTCAACCCTGATCGAGGTCGATGGCGGTGTGGGTCTTCAAAACGCCGAAGAGCTGCTCAAAGCCGGCGCCAGAGTACTCGTAGCAGGCAGCAGCATCTTTAGTGCCGACGATCCAATGGACACCATCTCCCGTATGAAGGGCATCGGCAGGGATACGTTGATCGTGTGAAATTTGACATTTGATGTGTTGTAATTTTATCGGCGATTTTTTTGGGAAAACTCCCGCCAAAGTTGTTCTTTTTTTCACAAGGAGATTTAGCGCTCTTCTTTGCCAATGCAGCATCGGCTTGTAATTTTCAACGGCTAATAATTTTCAGCGAAAGCGACCAAACCTGCGATTATTTCACATTGCCTGTTAAAAACAGAATATTTTAAAATTGGTATTGCTATTTTTGGTTTTCTAAAACAATGATTCATTTCTTAACCCATAAAAACAAAGATTATGTCACTTAAACTAGGAGATGTCGCACCCAATTTCACCGCGATGACCACTGAAGGAGAAATTAATTTGTACGATTACCTGGGAGATGGCTGGGGGTTGTTGTTTTCACACCCTGCTGATTTCACCCCGGTTTGTACTACCGAGCTTGGCCGTACTGCCAAGTTGAAAAATGAATTTGATAAACGAAATGTAAAAGTGCTGGCGGTAAGTGTTGACAATGTTGAAGATCACAAAAAATGGATCAATGACATCAACGAAACCCAGCATACCACCGTTAATTTTCCGCTCGTTGGCGATGAAAATCGAAAGGTGGCCAATCTTTATGGAATGATCCACCCAAATGCTTCTGACAACGCCACAGTCCGCTCCGTTTTCATCATCGGCCCGGATAAAAAGATCAAACTGACGCTGACTTATCCCGCATCTACGGGAAGGAATTTCAATGAAATCCTGCGCGTGATCGATTCTTTGCAACTTACAGCGTATCACAGCGTAGCTACTCCTGCCGACTGGCAAGACGGAGACGATTGTGTGGTAGTGCCTTCTATCCCGACTGAAGAGATCGCTGCGAAATTCCCAAAAGGTTATAAAATGATCAAACCTTACCTGAGAATGACGCCGCAGCCGAACAAAAGCTAATTACGAAAGCTCCGGGGCGATCCGAGTGATCGTTCCCGGTTTTTTTGATTTTATGGATTAGGATGTGAAGTTGTAAGATTGTAAAGTTGTGGAGTCGGGAAGTCGTGGAGTCGGAAAGTTGTAAACGGTGAACAGTAAACTGAAAACGGAAGGCCTCGAACCACATTACCACATCGTAGCGAAGCGAAGATCCCGATGAAATCGGGAATACCACATTACCATAATACCACAATACCATTTTTTACATAAAGCCCTTTAATGAAACACTTCTTTACACCCTTTGCTTTTCTCCTGCTCATTTCTTCCATTCCGCTACCGGCCCAAACCGGGGAATTTGCCACGATCTTTGGAAAGATTACCGATGCACTCACAGGCGAGCCGGTTGAGTTTGCTACCGTTTATATTAAAAATACCAGCTTCGCCGCTGAATCGGATATCAATGGTGAATACCAGCTTCGCATTCCCGTCAACGAGCGGCATATCATCGTTTTTACAAGAATTGGCTACAAAGAAGGAACGGCCAGGGTCGGCCCCCTGAGCAATGGCGCCAGCCGCAAGGTCGATGTGATCCTGTCTTTGGCGGATTCCAACATCGAAGTAGTGGTCACGGAGAGCAGGATACAGGATGATGGCATGGTCAGGGAAAATGTTACCCAGCTAAAATTGTTGCCTACGACTACCGGAAACTTTGAAAGTATCCTGCCGCATATCGCCCTGGGTACGAGTAGTGGCACAGGTGGCGAGCTGAGTTCGCAATACCACGTTCGCGGCGGCAATTACGATGAAAACCTCGTGTATGTCAACGATTTTGAGATATACCGCCCGCAACTTATCCGGGCAGGGCAGCAGGAGGGGTTGACATTTCCGAACATCGACCTGATCCGCGACCTGTCGTTTTCATCAGGCGGCTTTGAAGCCAAATACGGCGACAAGCTCTCTTCCGTTTTGGATGTTCATTACAAAAGGCCGGATTCGCTGCGATCTTCGGTGGGACTGAGTTTTTTGGGCGGCTCGGCGCACGTGGAGGGCAGTTTTAAAGCTGGTAAAAACAATTACAACAAAGTACGTTACCTCGTCGGAGCACGCTACAAAACCACCCGGTATTTGCTCGGCTCGCTGGATGTGGAAGGAGAATACACCCCCAATTTTGCCGATGTGCAGGCTTACATCACCTACGATATCAATCGCGACTGGCAGGTGGGTTTGATGGGAAATTACAATTACAGCGAATACATCTTCGTCCCCACCTCTCGCACCACGGGCTTGGGGCTGATCGATTTTGCCCTTGAGTTGTTTTCGGTGTTTGAAGGGCAGGAGGTCGATAATTTTACTACGGGCATGGGCGGCATTTCTTTTACTTATTTGCCAGACCGCAGCCGAAATCCTTTTTTCCTGAAATTCCTGGCTTCGACTTATCAGAGCAATGAAATTGAACGGATCGACATCATTGGCGATTACCTTTTGGGGCAGGTCGAATCGGGGCTTGGCAGCGATGATTTTGGAGAGATCGTGGCGGTCTTGGGAACGGGCACGCAACAGCAATTCGTGCGCAACTACCTGGTGTCCAATGTAACCAATGTCGAACACAAGGGCGGTATCGAGTTTCAGAAAAATACGAATGAAGCCTATACCACCAGCAGCCATTTTGTCCAGTGGAGTGTAAAATATCAAAACGAATTCATCGATGACCGGCTCAATGAGTGGGAAAGGCTCGATTCCGCGGGATACTCGCTGCGGTATGATACTTTGCAGGTATTGGTTAATAATGTTTTGAAAACCAGAAACACGCTGAGTTCCAACCGGTTCACGGCTTATTTGCAGGATACTTACACCGTGCAGGATACCGTGAAAGAAATGAAGGCCAGTTTTGGGGTTCGCTTTGCATACTGGGATCTGAACAATGAGTTTTTTGTGTCACCGCGGGCGCAGTTGTTGTACAAACCGCTCAGGTGGGAAAAGGACATTTCGTTCCGACTGGCCGGAGGTCTTTATTTTCAAGCTCCTTTTTACAGGGAATTGCGGGACCCCAATGGGGTGGTTCGGGAAAATACGCTTTCGCAAAAATCATTTCACCTCGTCGGCGGCATTACCTGGGATTTTTATGGTGGCAAAAAGAACCCGACGAAATACAGGCTGATCTCCGAAATTTACTACAAGCATCTTTGGGATATCATTTCTTATGATGTGGATAACGTGCGCATTCGCTATTCCGGGTTCAATGATGGCACGGGCTATGTCGCCGGCCTCGATTTTCGCCTGAACGGTGAGTTTGTGAAAGGAGCGGAATCCTGGATCAACCTTTCGTTGCTTCGCGCGAGGGAATCACTAAACGGAATCCAGCACCTCAAACGCGACATCGGCGATGAAGAAGCCACTGAGGTTAAAGATGTTCCCAGACCGACCGATCAGTTTTTGACGCTTTCCATGTTTTTCCAGGATTATTTGCCGAAGAACGAAAATTTTAAAATGCACCTCAACCTGACAGTAGGGACGGGCTTGCCTTATGGCTTACCAAATAACAACATCGTTTACCGGAACACTTACCGCTTTCCGGCATATCATCGCGTGGATATCGGATTCTCAATTCAGTTATGGGACAGGGTGAATAAAACACGAAAGCCCAATCATCCGTTGAGATTTACGAGAAATTCATGGTTGAGCCTCGAAGTTTTTAACCTGCTGAAAGTAGCCAATGTCGCTTCGAACACCTGGATCAAAACCATTTACAACACCCAGTATGCCATTCCGAATTATCTCACTTCCCGGCGGATAAATTTGCGGCTCAGGATGGATTTTTGAAAAGATTAATTTTTTTAAATCTATTAAAGCCAAAATAATGAAACAGATCATCTTTTTAATTGCATTTTCACTCCTTCTTTGCACAGAAAACAATGCACAATTTTCACTTGGAGTTTCCGGCGGAGCCAGCTTTTCAAAAATAAATTTTGAAGGAGATATTATGCCGGACATCAGGCAGGCGGATTACTATTTCCTCAGTGTAATTCCCAAATACAATTTTACGGATAAGTTTGCTATAGTCTCCGATGTTCAATATTCCTTAAAAGGATATGAAATTATCAATACCGATATAGTAGATATTACGAAAATTCGGAACACCTATCTGGACTTTTTACCGAAAATCGAATATCAAATCATCGAACCCCTTGCCATTGGTTTTGGTGGATACATCGGTTTTTTACTCGACGAAGAAACTACCTTTCAGGGCAAATGGATCAGTACAAAGAAATTTAAGACTTACACTTCAACGGATTACGGGCTGACATTTTCTGTGAGAGGCTCAGTCAAAAATTTCTTTGTCACCGCTGCTTATCACCACGGATTGAAGGATATTTCAGGCATTACTTTTACTGATGAGAATGGTGCGCCGCTTGATGTAAGCCAGCATAACCGGATGTTCCAAATTGGCGCCGGATATTTTTTCAGATTTAAGAAAGGTTAATTTTTTCAGATCGGGGTAATTCTACAAAAAGAAAAACTCCTGGTTTCGGCGTACATCAGTGGGACACTTTTTTATCTCTCACAGAATACACAGAATTTCACAGAAAGATAAAAACTCCCGATTTCTGAAAACATTACCGGGACACTTTTTATTTCCCGAAGAACTGGAGGAAAGGCTATAAAATTTTGCTTTTCGAGTCTAAAAATTATATTGCTGAATAATTACAAACTTTCATCGCATGCCTTCGTTTTTGTTGTTAACAACAAATTGAATTATGACATCAGAGCGAAAAATTTTCAGCCTGAAAGAACTGGTGATATTCCTGGTTGCACTGCTGGTCATTGCATACATCATCCTGAAAACCAGCGGCGGTAGTGTTTATGAGCGCGAGGAAACGACGCAGGTCACACAAAATCCATCAACTGTAGGCGGTAAAACACAATCCCGCAATTATGTGATGAAAGACGAAGAGCGCGTGGAAGTGATCCTGCAACAGTTGTCGGAACAGCTTTCGGATAAGAATATCGCCGATCCGAAAGAAGGGATCGATTATGAGGAAGTCATTCCGGATGATGAAATGAGCTACCTTGAAAAACTTCGGGAAAAACATAAAAGCCAGGAAAAAACGTCGAACCCTGCCGACTGGCTGGCGATCCTGCAGGCTTCACACCAAACTTATTCGAAGATCAGGTCGATCTTTGAAGAATCCGACCCTTCAGGGAAAAAGCTCAGGGAAAGCAACATTTCCAAAACCCTCGAAAACGCAGCAGCTTCCAAACTCATTTATTTGAAAATTGAAGAAGTGTTCGGCATCCCCAAAGAAGATGCCAGGCAGTTTGCAGAAAAAGGCAAAAAAGCTGTAAGCGATTGGGCGGAATTTGTTGAGCAAAACAAACAAAAAAAGGAGCAATAAACCGAAGTTGCTGTTGCTCCCTGTGATTTGTGCAATAATCCCGACATTCATGTCGGGGTCACAAGTTTTGCGTAAATTCGCGTCGAAAGGTTTTTTTTTGATTAGGTTGATCAGCAAATCAGCACATTAGCAAATCAGCACATTACCAAATTACCACATTCTAATTTCAAACCATTGATAAAGATCGGCGATTTTTCAACCCTTGAAATTCGCAAAAAAGTTGACG
>CAZKDA010000104.1:0-16187 GCA_964551455.1 uncultured Saprospiraceae bacterium | reverse complement strand
AGGGGGTGAGTTCGAAATGGAAAATCAAATGTCAAAAAACTTACTTTACATAGTATTAAGTTAGGTACACAAAAATATTCGACATTTTTTTTAAATATTTCGAATCCGCCCCGCCCGCCTCCTGCAGTCAGGCGGATACGGGCTGGTTAGCGTAATTTAAGTTTCGTGGGTACTTGAAGTGACCCCGTAACTTGAAGTCCCCCCGCAACTTAAATTAAGGAATGGTGACAAAGTAATATTAGTTCAATCACCGGAAATTCCGCTACCTGCGGTTAAATTTTTCAAAGCTATTTTATTTGGCATCCAGAGGCCAAAAGGGAAAATTTAAAGACGAAAAATTATCATATCTAAAGAAAGTTGAAACATTTTTCCAAACTTTCATCTAAAAAACTTAATTTCAAAAGCCCTTTTGTGGTGTATAAGGGCTGGATTCTTATGTAATTTCAAATAATATCGTTACAAAACCTTATCCCGACAAAAGCCCGCCTGAAACCGATAAGCCAAATTTATAAAACCGGGGAAATGTAGTGTTCTATTTATTGTCGAGATCAATAAGCTGAAACAAACCGAGTTAAAAAGAAATCTATTATAACCAAAAAAAGAATGATATGAAAAAATTGTACAAACTCCCGATTCTGTTTTTTCTGGCGATGATTTTTTTCAGTACCGATGCTCAGGCACAACACTCCGTAGCCAGAGAATGGAATGAGGCTTTGCTCGGAGCCATCCGCAACGATTTTGCACGGCCTACAGTCCATGCCCGAAACATTT
The DNA here is from genome assembly GCA_964551455.1 of uncultured Saprospiraceae bacterium. GTDB lineage: Bacteria > Bacteroidota > Bacteroidia > Chitinophagales > Saprospiraceae > JAHDHW01. The sequence goes on along the minus strand of CAZKDA010000104.1, from coordinate 15,416 downwards.
TCCACACTTCGGTGGCGATGTGGGATGCCTGGGCTGTGTATGACGACGTAGCCGAAACCTTCCTATTGGGGAAAAATGTCAGGGGGTATTTTTGCCCGTTCGACGGTGTGCCTATTCCTGCCGACATCCAGGCTGCGCGCGAAGAAGCGATCAGCTATGCTGCCTATCGCCTGTTGTTGCATCGCTTTGCCAACTCTCCTGGTGCAGTGGCTACTTATGCCAATTTGAATAATTTGTTTATAAACCAGTTGGGATACGACCCGGCATACACCTCCACCGATTATACCAATGGTGTTCCGGCGGCTTTGGGAAATTACCTGGCATCCGAGATCATCAATTTCGGCTTGCAGGACGGCGCCAATGAACAAAATGGCTATGCCAATGAATTCTACGAACCCGTCAATCCGCCCCTGGTCACCAATTTTTCCGGGAATCCGGATTTTCTCGACCTCAACCGCTGGCAACCATTGACGCTGGATGTTTTCATCGATCAGTCCGGCAATGAAATTCCCTACAATACCCCTCCCTTTTTAAGTCCCGAATGGGGAGAGGTGACGCCTTTTGCTTTAAAAGATGAAGACCTGACGCTGCACCAGCGCAACGGCGATGTGTATTGGACATACCATGATCCGGGCGATCCGCCTTACCTCGACACCGCCCAAGTCGGCGGCCTTTCGGAAGAATTCAAATGGAGTTTTCAACTGGTCTCAGTCTGGTCTGGTCACCTTGATCCGACAGACGGGGTGATGTGGGATATTTCCCCGGCATCTATCGGCAATGTTCAGGAGTTTCCCACCACCATCGAAGGTCAAAGGGATTTTTATAACCTGATCGGCGGTGGCGACTATGGCACCGGCTACGAGATCAATCCGCACACGGGATTGCCTTACGAACCGCAAATCGTTCCCAGAGGGGATTACACACGGGTGCTGGCAGAATTTTGGGCTGACGGCCCCCAATCCGAAACACCTCCGGGGCATTGGTTTACCATTTTAAACTATGTAAACGATCATCCCGATTTTGAAAAAAGATACCGTGGCGAAGGCCCCATCCTCGACGATCTGGAGTGGGATGTCAAATCTTATTTTATGCTCTCCGGGGCTTTACACGATGTGGCCATATCCGTGTGGGGAGTGAAAGGCTGGTACGATTTTGTAAGGCCGATCTCGGCTATACGGGGGATGTGCGAAATGGGGCAAAGTTCTGATCCCGATCTTCCCTCTTTCCATCCCGGCGGCATAAACCTGATCGACGGTTATATCCAACTGGTGGATTCCAGCGATTTCCTCGCCGGTAATTTATATGAGCATGTTGGCAAAATAAAACTCAAGGCCTGGAAAGGTCCGGAATATATCGTTGACCCGGAAACGGAAGTGGCTGGGGTAGATTGGATACTTGCCGAAAACTGGTGGCCTTATCAGCGACCTACCTTTGTATCACCGCCTTTTGCGGGTTATGTTTCAGGGCATTCTACTTTTTCGAGGGCTGCCGCCGAAGTGCTGACCATGCTCACCGGCGATGAATATTTCCCCGGAGGCATGGGGCAGTTCAATGCCGATCAGAATGAATACCTGGTTTTTGAGCAAGGCCCCAGCACGGACATCATTTTACAATGGGCAAAATACCGCGACGCTTCCGACCAATGCAGCCTTTCAAGGATCTACGGCGGTATCCATCCGCCTTGCGATGATATTCCCGGTCGCTTGATGGGCATGGAGATCGGCCCCGATGCTTTTCATTATGCGGAAACTTTTTTCTTCTTCGATGGCGATGGCGATGGCTATTTTGATTTTGAAGATTGTGATGACAACGATCCGGCCATCAACCCCGGCGCTCCGGAAGTTTGCGATGGCATAGATAACAATTGCAGTGGCGTGGCCGATGATGGCCTTACCATTTACACCTATTTTATCGACAATGACGGCGATGGCTTTGGCGATCTGGCATTTTCCGTGGATACCTGTGATGCAGTAGCGCCTGCCGGTTTTGTTGCCAACGACCTGGACTGCGATGACAATGATGAAAATATCCATCCGGATGCAACTGAAATTTGCGACGGCATAGATAACAATTGCAGTGGCGTGGCCGATGACACCGATGAAATGTTTACCTATTTTATCGACAATGACGGCGATGGCTTTGGTGATCTGTCTTTTTCGATGGATACCTGCGCTACTGAAGCGCCTGCCGGTTTTGTGACAAACGATCTGGATTGTAACGATAACGACGAAACGATCTACCCCGGCGCCGAAGAGATCCCCAACAATGGCATCGACGAAGATTGTGATGGCGAAGACCTGATCATCGGTACCAGAGAAAACAACCTCAACGATCTGATCGATGTTTTCCCGAATCCTGTGAAGCATGAACTGACCATTCGTTACGAATATTCCGGAGATCTGAACCTCCAGGTTTTCAGCAACGATGGAAAGATAATGGCCGAACGCATCATCACTTTTGTTGGAAACCAGGCTGTTTTTGACTTTGGAAATCTGCCGCAGGGTGTGTATTTCCTCAGACTGGCAGATGACAGCGGAAAGAACCAGTTTCTTGAAAAGATCATCAGGCACTAAGCCTCTTGGGATTTTGAGGAGTTGGAAATTGTTTTAAAAATATAAACCACAAAAGGGAACAAAGAACACAAAGCTTTTTTTACTTTGTTCTCTTTTCCCGACTTCTTCGGGATCCAAGATGTTCCTTTTGTGGTTTAAAAAAACGATTATTTCTCTCCGTTCACCGTAATGCTCATCAACTGGACGCCGGTGGAGCGAAATGCTATCAATTCGCTTTCAGAAAGATACTGGCGAAGGAAACTGTCCGGCAGGTAAACTGTCTTTTCCTTTTTGACTTCCACGTTTTTAAAACCCGCCTTGCGAATCGTATCCATGTAAGCGGATTTTTCCATAGCTCCGGCGATGCACCCAGCATATAATTCTGCGATTCCTTCCATTTTTGAGGTCAGTTTTCCTGTTGCGACCACATCGGAAATGCTGAAATGTCCTTTGGGTTTAAGCACCTTGTGGATTTCTTTGTAAGCAACGAGCTTGTCGCTGACGAGGTTGAGTACGCAATTGCTGATGACCACGTCGATGGAATTTTCAGGGATGGGCATGTCTTCTATTTCACCCAAAATGAACTCGACATTGGTGTAGCCCAGCTTCTTTTTGTTTTCGTTGGCCTTATCGATCATGGCCGGCGTCATGTCGATGCCGATGACTTTGCCTTGCTCGCCTACAAGAGAGCGGGCGACAAAAACATCGTTTCCTGCGCCCGATCCGAGATCGAGTACCGTATGCCCTTTTTCGATTCCGGCAAAAGCAACCGGGATGCCACAACCCAGCCCGTAGTCTGCATCGGGAAGGTATCCGGGCAGTTGGCTATAATCTTCGCTGAAAGTGCTCAACTCCGCGGAGGGGCTGCAACAATTGCTCACTCCGCAGCAAGAGGAAGCGCTTTGCGGTGTATTTTGTAATACGCCTGAATAGGCTTCCTTGATCTTGTCTTTTACATTTCTCATGTTTAATCCAATTTTGATTTCGAGATAAAATTATTTACAACCATAAGACGCAAACCTGAAAAAAGGACGCAGGATTCAGGAGCAGTGGTTATTGTTTTTTCGCCGGACGGAAAGGATATTGCCGTAGCGGTCGGCTTCGATGTGGCAGCATTCGATGAAGGTTTCTTTGAGCTTAGCCCGTGCCCGCTGGATAGTTGATTTGGCGGCGGAATACGATTTGCCTTTTGCCGAAGCATACTCTTTTTGAGAAAGATCGCCAAGATCGGTGAGCAACAAAGCTTCTTTGTAAGGTTCGCTCAATTGGTTGACGAAGGGTTCCATACAACGCAGAAGCGCATCGTCTGCTTGTAAGCCCTCATCAGGTTGATCTGCCGGATCATTTGAAATATCGGCCTTCGAACTTTTTTTAGCTTTTCTGAAATGGTCGATAACAGCATTGTTGGCGATGCGGTAAAGCCAGGGTTTCAGGCTCTGCTTGTTTTGCAACTGATGATAATTGCTGAACACACGGATCAATATTTCCTGGTGTAAATCTTTGGCTGTTTCAGTATCTTTTATGCGCTTCACTACAAACCCGAACAGCTCGTCTTTGAATTGATAGATCAACTGGTTTATTTCCATAATGTATAAAACCTCTTTAATTTAAGACGTAAGTTTCAAAAAAGGACGCAAAATTAAAACTGGATTTTTTTCAGAAATGGCTAAATGTTGAGAAATAATAAGGAAGATTTGCATCGATGAGATACTTTTTCATGCGGAGGCTTTAATAACATAGCGACGATTCATCAAATCAATTGCAAACTTTAAACAGGCATCAATATCTTCCGGCTGAAGCGAGGGATATTGGCGTAAAATTTCTTCTCTTGATTCCCCCGCCGAGAGAAATTCCAATATGGTTTGAACAGTTATGCGTTTACCTCTAATGGTTGGTTTTCCATTGCAAACGCTATCGTCAATTGTAATTCTATCTGCAATATATTTCATGACAACAAGTTACTCATAATTCTTTAACGTGAAAACATATCTATCTCGATTTCGTTCTTTCGAACCTATTCTTCTGAAAGATGAAAGTTGACAAAAACATTTTGCAGTAGAAAATGAAATCTTGATTTTGTTTTAAATTCAACTCAGGGACGATAACCTGTTTTTCAAGGCTTCTTCCCTCCGGCGCTGGTCGAACCTTAAAAACATTCTGTCGAAAGATAAGCCGCTTGTCTTGAGGGTTTGGAAAAATCGGGATACTATTGCTTATCTTGTTTCCCGGACAATTTTCTCCAACCTTCAAAACCATTCAACCAATGCGCAACATTTTTACAAAATCGATCTTTCCACTCTTTTTCCTTTTTTCAGTGACCCTGTTTGTACAAAACGCTAATGCAAACCCGGACGATCCTGTTAAAAAGGAGGTGATCGCAGTTATAAAAACCATGTTCGACGCCATGCGGGCATCCGATACGGCGATGTTGCGATCCACCTTCGATCCGCAAATGCGACTGATGACGGTTTATACCGGCAAGGATGGAAACCCGCAGATACATACCGGCAATGCCGATGATTTTATAGCATCTATCGGCAAACCCCATGAGGAAATTTACGATGAAAAGATATGGAACTACCACATTCAGGTTGATGGCCTGCTGGCAACAGCCTGGACGAAATATACATTCTACCTGGGCGACAAAATGAGCCATTGTGGCGTAAATGCATTCCAGCTTTTCAATACTGCCGATGGCTGGAAGATCATCCAGATCACGGATACCCGCTATAAAAACGGCTGCCAGACTTCCGATGACGAGCCTGAAGCCGCTGTCAATCAAATTATCGACGACTGGCACAAAGCCGCCGCAACAGCCAATGCCGATGCTTTTTTCGGGAGCATGAGCAAGGATGCCGTTTACATCGGAACCGAAGCCGGAGAGCGCTGGCTGCGCGATGAACTGCGCGAATGGTCAAAAGAATACTTTGATCGCGGCGCCGCCTGGGATTTCAAACCCACTGAAAGGAATGTTTACTTTTCAGAAAATGGCGACTACGCCTGGTTCGAAGAAAGGCTGGACACCTGGATGGGCGAATGCCACGGCTCAGGCGTTCTGAAGCTGGCGAACAAAGGTTGGAAGATCAAACATTACCACCTTTCCGTCACCGTTCCGAACGACAAGATCGAAGATTTTAAAAAACTGGTAAATCCCGAAAGAAAATAATTCGCAAGTCATGGAAAAAATCGAATGGTTTAAAAGACAATTTCCGCCACTGCGGGAAAACGGCACATTGCCCGGAATCATTGAAAGGCTGGTCGGCACTCCTGCAAGGCTGGAAGAAAAAGTCCGCAAGATTGGTTTGGAAAAACTCGAAGCCAAACCCGGCGGGAAATGGTCGGTCAAAGAAGAGCTAGGCCACCTGATCGATCTGGAACCGCTGTGGAGCGGCAGGATCGATGATTTTGTAAACTCAGAAAATGAATTACGCCCTGCCGATCTGAGCAATCGCAAAACACACGAAGCCGATCACAATCGCCGTAAAATTGATGACTTGCTGGCCGATTTTCGAAAGGAAAGAAAAATTCTCGTTGAAAAGATCGTGAAGCTGGATGATGATCTCCTGCAAAAAACTGCCTTACACCCCAGGTTGAAAACGCCGATGAAAGTGATCGATCTGGCGTATTTCGTCGCGGAGCACGACGACCACCACCTGGCGCAGATCAGTTCCTTGTTGCGCTGAGGATCAGTTTCCAAAGGTCTCCTGCCAGGCCAATACGCCTCCCGTCAGGTTGCGCACTTTTGTAAAACCTGCCGATTCCAGGATGCTTTGAGCCATCGCGCTTCTGTTGCCGGAGCGGCAGTACACGACAATTTCATCGTTCTTAAATTCTTCGAGCGCCGGGATGGAATCCATCAAATGACCCAACGATACCAAATCGCCGCCGATATTGAATTCCTGGTGTTCGTAAGCTTCCCTGACATCAATCAGGATGAATTTTTCTTCAGCGTCAAGCTTTTTTTTGAGTTCGGTTGCGGTAATATCCATTTTTAGTTTGTGGTTTGTAGTTCCAAAAGTTGCTGGTTTCTAGTTGCTAGTTGCTTTTTGTTTGTGGTTTGTAATTCATAGTTTTTCAACACCACTAATCGCTAACCACTAACAACTAATAACTAACCACTACCTTTCGATCAATAGATGATTTGGTTTTCAGGTTGTCGAATCGCAGCAAATAAATGCCCTCCGGCAGATTAGACAGATCGAGCGTTGATGAGTTAGGTTTTAGTTGCAACATCAATTGTCCGATGGTGTTGAAAACTGAGACACGGTAATCCTCGTAATTTCCGTTTTGGATTTCAAAGTTAAACAAACCGGAAGAAGGATTCGGATAAATCTTTATGCTTTCCTCGATTCGGACAATTTCCTTTGCCGGGGTACTTATCGGCGTATGGTCGCCCACCACCGCACGTACCATCGCCGCTCCATTATTCTGGAGAGGAAACCAGTTGGCAGTGTTCCAAACATACTGAAAATTCTTGGCCTGCGGCGTATTTTTATCCAAACCGATCCAGACAGGATGGTTGATTGAAGCAGCTTGCTCGAGCACAATGTAAAACTTTCCTGCGGGAATAAAAACCGGGCTGGGGTCTTCGAACGCATCGGTCAGGCGATAGGTTGTATATCCCTGCAAGGTATCCAGCCAGGTATCCGCAAAGAAGGGATCGACGAATTGTTTTTCATAAACCGGCGCTGAATTGAGGCTGCCGGTATAAACCCGGATGTTGAATGCACCTTGCGTCGTTTCGGAATCTCTATAATGTGGAAAATGTATCTGAATAGCTCTCAGTGTATCATCGATATTAGCCGTAAACTCTAAGCCGAAAGCCCAGTTTTGACCATTACCAAGACTCATGGCCGTTTCGGCGGAGCCATCGTCGTAGGAAAAGAAATTGGTCATGTAAGTAGTATGTCTTACCGTATCGTTTCTGGCGGTTTGGGGGTAGAGTCCCGGGTTTTGGTTCGCTATTACAAAAGTATATTGCGTTTCAAAGATCAGGCTGTCGCCGGGAAAAGCCGGAAACGGGTCGAAATCGATCGGGTTGACGTGGTGCTTGTGCACAAAAGGCGGAACGTTTCGCTGGGTCAGCGGATCTTCAAGGAGTATTGCATCATAATGTACAACGATGTTATTGATCTTTTCCCGGATCGTCAGGTCGCTGGGTTCTGCAAGTGTCGTATCAGAAAACTGGCTGAACAATTCTATATCAACATTTTCAGTCAATTCATTGGCTTCGTTGACCGTAAAATGGCGAAATGGCATGTTCGAATACTTCCTCAAAATTGATTTTGGAGGTTGTGTAAATGCAATATCCGGAAAAGTGGTATCCGGGATTATATCGGAAGTGAGCCGGACATAATCCACATGCCAGATATCCAGAATACCCGGAGCATCGGCATAATTTACAAAACGGAACTGGAACCCCCTGTAAAAATATTTATCTTCAGCGATGTGATATTGATAGTAGAGCCAGGGTGGAACCGAATCGATAGGGATGTTCAGCGGGGATACAAAACCATCGATGTATTCCCAATTGCCCATATCGTTTTTGAATTCGAGGACGAGAGAATCCCCTTGGTCAGTATCTGGTCGATATCCCAGCCCTTTGGGTTCGGCATAAAAACTCAGGTAAACATTGCTATTTGCATCGTAGCTGCTGAGATCGATGTAATTTGAAGTGAGAAAATCCGAACGTCCGCCCGGTCCTCCGTAAGGGCTGCCGCCTGCATCAAGCCCGTCGAAGGTGGCAAATCCGACGGAAGGAGACTCACGGCTGTAATGGTTGTTGACAAAAGTGTGGATGTCGAGCCACTCCCTGCCGGGATACGGCCCCGGATACGAAAAGTCGTCCACGAACGGAAGATCCAGTGTATCGCCAATGATCACAAACGGAAACCTGAACGTATCGATGATGCAATATGCGTTGCCAATCTTAAAACAAATCGTGTCGATGCCTGCAAATCTTTTAGCGGTAAGCAAAAAGCAACTGTCCTTGGTATTGCCGTTTGAAACCCTGGCGAGCAACGGGTCGTGGCAATCGAGCGAGCCGCTCAGAAAGATCCCTTCCGGAAGGTCGATATGGCTGGGATCGGCGCATAATATCGCTTCTTCTTCGGTTTCCAAAGAAATAGGAGCTTCCAAAAAAGAATTGTTTTCACGTTTTACAACCACCGGAAAGGTCCGGTAAACACAACCCCCGTTTGCCAGGCAAAGCTCCACGATGATCGTATCTCCCAGCCCCAATTCTATCCCTGCAAAAGCATGATAAACGATACAATTGGTGTCCACTGAAGTCGTTCCGAAATTGCCTTCGATACTCAGATTGGTCATGGTGGCAAAACCGATAGTGTCAATACAAACCCTCACCGAATCCCCGCTGATCACATAAACCCTGTCGCCGTCTTCGAAGATGCCGTCGTCTTCGCAATCGGTGCCTGAGTTTCGGGAGGTAGCTGCGGGAGTGGTTCCAAAAAGCCGTTTCAGTTTTCTTTCGTGAGCAAGTTCGGCCTGGCGCTGATAGTTTTGTAAAACCGGGTTGGATTCCAATGGTCTTTCTTCGAGGGTGATTTGAGCATAAGCGGGCAAAACGGCAAAGATCAAAACTATCAAAATGTAGGGAGTTCGCATATTACGGGTGTTGGATTTTTATAAAACGTTAGCTGAAAAATTGAAGCGAAGTTCGGCTCAAAAATCTTGATGTTATAGATATGGATCGACCGGCGCTAATAATATCTTTTGTAAAATAAAAGGTTGCAAAGATAAACATTTCAGTCATTTTGCCAGCCGGCCAACAGACTTTAGATCAATTTGAAAAACGTAAATTGCTGTTTATTGTTGCTTACAAAGACTTGCGGAACATAGTTATGGAAAGGAGTTGGCAAATGATAGTTTTTAGTTTGTTGTTCGTGGTTTGTAGTTTGTGGTTTTTACCGCAATGAACGCGAATGATACGCAAAGGACGCCAAGCCCGGAATGTCCTCAAAACTCACACTTACACTCCAAACTGCTATCCCCAACAATCCCCATGCCTGCGAAGCGGCATCCATTCAAAAGTCTTCATTTTCCTGGCTGGTTTGCCGGTTGGAAGGCGGATTGCCGGTTTCGGGGCTTATCGCCTGCTGGCAGTTTTCCGGAAGGTGTTGGGTGATGTAAATGTCAATTTGCGAGCCGAGCGCCAGCATAGCCGTAGCGCTGTATTTGGGAGTTTGTTTCCACACAAAAGCGCTGTTCCTGTCGGTAATGGTCGCATCTTCGATCACAGAACCCAAAACCAGTTCATACCCTTTTACATAAAATTCGGCTTCCGTAAACTGCATACATACGAGTTCCGGCACTGGAACTGTTCCGCCTCCCTTTTCAGAAACGACAAATTCTACGGTGCTGCCCTTAGGTACTTCAAATCCATCTTCCAGCTTTTTGGTGATATTTTCCCCTTCGAAATAGACTTCGAGGATGGTGTTGGGTTCCAGCTTACTCCTGAACTCGCGCCGCCTGACCTTTGCATCCACATCCATTCTTTCCAGCTTTCGAGAGTAGTTTTTAAAATCGTCGTTGCCGCGATAATCCGGCAATCTGACCAGATCCGGGATCGATTTGGTGACAGTCAGATAAATCTTGCGGTTTTCCTTAACCCTCGAAAAAGGCTTGGGATTCTGAGTGAGTACAATATTCGGCTGCATCCCCCGGCGGTAGGTCGAATCATTTACAACGATCTCAAAGCTCCGGCCACTGGCTTTTTCAATGGCATCTTCCAGCTTCATGGAGGTATAATCGTGCACCTGGAGCGATTCGCCGTGATGAGTATAACAGCGCATCCACCAGAACGTAAAAAACAACAAAAGAGAAATGAGTACGACGATGCCGCCAAAGTTTTTTAGGAAAATCTGGCTGGATACGAACAAATAAACTTCCTTTCCAAATATTTTAAGCCTGCTTAATACTTTGTTTAATAGCTCTTTCATTGAAACCGAATTCGAGTATTTTGTCAATAAAATCGTAAGGTTTGTAACCGTTGATCGCTGCCTGGTGAAAAATACAGGTCGCAGGCGTCATGCCGGGCAGTGAGTTCACCTCGATGATGATGGTCTCTACCCGGTTATCTTCGTAAATCCGCACAAAAGCATCGATCCTCGCATAGCCCCTGACGTTCAATATCCGCGCAGCTTTTTCAAAGGCCTCCTTCACCTGGCCCGCAATATAATTATATTCTGCGGCATTTTTGGAAAAGCGGGCAGGGGTGATGTTTTGGCCTTCGCCAGCCAAAAATTTCTCTTCCAGCGAAAGCACTTCGCCGCCCGCGAGGGCTTCCGAAGGTTCGAAAATTTCGTAAGCCAGTTTGCCGTCGCGGTAATGGGTCATCAGGCCGCCTGTGACCTCCAGAAAATGTTTGGCGCCCTCAGCCTTGATCAGGTTTTCCACGAGCAGTTCCGTTTTTCTCGGAAACTCTTCTTTCGGTTTTAGCTGCAAAGCCCGGAGCAATTGTTCCCCCGGATTTTCTTCTTCGCGGAAGATCGCCTGGCAGAATGCCTCCGCCTGCGCCCGGTTTTTGATCACCTTCACCGCCGAGCTACAACCGTCATCCACAGGTTTGGCAATAAAGGGGTAATCGAAGTTTTCTTCGATGTGATCCAGCGTGTGTTGGGGATTGTTGAGAAATTCATTTTTTGCTACCAAAAGCTGGTTGGCAACGGCGAAGCCATGCGATTTCAGCGTCTGCAAAGTTTTGAATTTATTGATCGTGACGTTCGACGAATCGAAGCCGGAGCCATTGTAAGCAATACCCAGGGCATCGAGTTTTTGCTGCACCGTCCCATCCTCGCCGGGCCTTCCGTGCAAAGCGATAAACACGGCGTCAACCATTTCAGCCAGCTCGGGGTAGGTGATCTTTTGCGGCTCGAAAACAACGTCTTTGGAGGCGTATTTCCGCGTGATGTTTGCACAGTCCGTTTTGATATTTTCGGTAACGGGATGTTTTTTAAAACTAAGGATCTTGTCGCGGATATCGTCGGCATTGTCTTTCAGCAGCAAATTCACAGGGATTTGGTGCAACTCGTGCCGGGTATCGTCGCCCGTCAGGAAAACCGGGATCGGCTCGTACTTTTCAGAACTGGAAAGTTTTTCAAAAATATTGCGCCCGCTCTCGACGGAGATATGCCGCTCGAATGAATACCCGCCCAATATCACGGCCACTTTTTTGCGGTTGCGGCTGTCGTCATGCAATTCCAGGATGTTCAAGTCCAGTTCATCGAGAAGGTGTTGAAAATGGTTTTTTTCCGTATAGTTTTCAATCCTTTCCTGCAGGGACACGCGGATGATAAAGGTCAGGAACTGCGAGGGATTCAAACCGATCTCGGCAGCCTGGTGGAAGAAAAACGACGATGGCAGCATGCCGGAAGTCGTGTTCGGGTCATTCAAAAAAATCGTGCCTTCCGCCGTGATAAAGCCGTCGATCCTGGCGTAGGTGTTGAATTCGAGGTATTGAAAAAGGCGCTCGCACTCCTTGCGGATGGCATTGATGCGCTCGTCCGGCAGATTGATCGGGGTGATCTTCCGCGAAAGCCCCGGAAGGTATTTCGAGCGGTAATCGAACACTTCGTCGCCCTTTACGATCTCGGTTGGCGGCAGCGCCACGACTTGTCCGTTTTCATTTTTTATAACAATACAGGAAAATTCTTTGCCGTGGATAAAAGCTTCGACGATTACGGCCTGCTCGGACATATAACTTTCCAGTATTACGGATTCGTTGTTTTCAAAATATTCATCCAGAAAGACAAGCAACTGATCGGGGTGATAAAAAACCTGTTGCCCATCGGAAATCGGAAACCCAAGCCTTTCGCGGATATCGGTCAGATGCTGGACAAAAGCAGTTTTTTCGCTTTCCGTTTTCACATTCCATTCGGCGATATCGATGGTTTGCCCGAAAAAAGCGGCATCGACCGATTGTTTGAAACCCGCTGCCCCGCTGCCTTCATGGATGATAGAAACGCCGATGGACGAACCTTGATTCGCCGGGCGGATAACCATCGGGTAGCCGATCTGTGCAATTGCATTTTCAAAAAACACCTCGGCTTCGCCTTTCTGCCATTCCTGCTTTTTGATGACGATCACTTCCGGGCAATCGAATCCTCCGGCTTTCATGACCTTCTTCTGGAAGGCTTTGTCGATGCCGATCGAGCAGGCGCGGATGCCGCTTCCGGTGTAGGGAATTTTCAGGCTTTCCAGCAAACCCTGGATCTGGCCGTCTTCGCCATAATTGCCGTGCAGGGTGAGAAAGGCCATGTCGATCAGGTCAGGAAGTTCGGAGAGTTCGATCTTGCGACCTACTTTGCCGATGATCTCATCCATTTTAGAATCCGGGAGTTTGCCGAGACTTTCAATATAAATCTGAAAAGCATTCGGGCTGTGGGGCAGTTCATCCACCGGTGGATAGAAATCGCGGATCGTTCCTTTGTAAATATATTGCCAATCGAGCAGGATAAAATTGCGATGGCTGTCGATAAAAATGGGCACCGCCCGGAAGAGCGATTTATTGAGGTTGTCATAAACCGTCCGGCCACCCGCAAAGGCTATTTCTCTTTCTCTCGAAGGACCGCCAAACAGGATTCCTATTTTCATAAATGGTTTGAATTTCTGATTTCCGAAAAAGCAGCGGGAAGTTCAAAGTTTCTAGTTTAAAGTTGCTAGTTGCTAGTTGACTTGTCCTGAAATAAGTTGCCCAATCAACTTAATTTATGCCTGCCTGACTGCGTTCGGCAGGCAGGCTGAGCCTGTCGAAGCATCAACCCAACCATCCCAATCAAAACACTTTTGAACAAACCGAACGAACTAAAAGATTCAAATATTAAAAAATTGCTGCAAATTTAGCGCTTATTACTGACACGGAATAAATATTTTGAAATGGCGATTTACCAAACAATCAGATGAACAGAGAAATACTACGGCTTGCGATACCCAATATTATCAGCAACATTTCGGTACCCCTACTCAGCACAGTGGATACGGCGCTGATGGGTCGAATGTCGGCGGCACACATCGGCGCGGTGGGGCTTGGCTCCATGATCTTCAATTTTATTTACTGGAATTTCGGATTTCTGAGGATGGGTACTACGGGTATCACTGCACAGGCTTTCGGCAGAGGGAGCGACCCGGAGCAGGCACAAACCCTGGGCAGGGCATTGCTCGTGGCTTTTGTGCTGGCTGTGCTCGTGTTATTGATGCACCAGCCGCTGGCGCGACTGAGCTATTTTTTGCTCAATATTTCACCGAACCAGTTGGGTCTGGTCGCGGAATATTTTGACATCAGGATATGGGCTGCTCCCGCTACCCTGGGATTGTACGCGATGATGGGTTGGTTTTTCGGTATGCAAAACGCGATCTTCCCACTGATCCTCACGGTTTTCATCAACCTCGTGAATATCGCCGCCAGCGTGTTTTTTATCCGTGTGCTGGACATGGAGGTCGATGGCGTTGCGCTGGGAACCCTGATCGCGCAGTATTCGGGTTTTGCGCTGGCGATCATCCTTTGGTTTGCGAAATACGGCTACCTGGCCAAAGAGATCAACTCCAAAGCCTTGCGGCAGGTGGAAAAGCTGAAACACTTCCTGACCATCAACCGCGACATTTTCATCCGCACTTTTTGTCTCACCTTCGCCTTCGGATTTTTCTACAGCCAGTCGTCGGCGCTCGGCGAAACCATGCTGGCCGTCAATGTGATCCTCTTGCAGTTTTTAAACTGGATGTCGTATGGCATCGATGGTTTTGCATTCGCATCGGAGAGCCTGGTGGGGAAATACAAGGGCGCCGAAGATAATCGCAATTTGAAAAGATCGATCGCTTATTCGTTCTTCTGGGGTATGGGCATGGCCGTATCCATCAGCGCGGTTTATTGGTTCTTCGGCGCAGCGCTGGTCGGCATATTTACGGATCAACCGGGCATCATCAGCCAAACCCTTCCTTTTCTGTTCTGGATGGTGCTCTTCCCGGTTATCAGCACCCCCTGCTATATCTGGGACGGTATCTTCATCGGCCTCACCGCTTCGGCAGCCATGCGCAACACCATGATGCTGGCGCTGCTGGTCTATCTGCTCAGCCATTTTCTGCTATATGAAAAGTTCGGCAACAACGGCCTGTGGCTGGCGCTGCTGATCTTTATGGCTGCCAGGGGATTGTTCCAGTTTATCTACTACCGCAGGAATTTAGCGGTGTAATGTGAAGCTGCCTGTGGTATGTTTTTGAGATTGTCAGTTGTTTGTTGTGGGAATTATGTTTGAATTGTTAATTTTGGGGAATAAACTTTTAATTTGTTTAAAATGACACTAAAAGAGTTAAGAGAAAAAATCTCAAATGCTAAAGATCCAGGTTGGTTTTCTAAATTGGAGGAAGAAATAAAATATTTGAAACTAAATCAGAGTGTTAAGCTTACTGGTTTTGTCAATATTTATCGATATGTTGAAAATCAAATATTAAATTGGGATAAATTATTTGAATCCTTACCAAAGGAATTATTAACATCAAAACAACATTATAAACGAATTAAAAGTGCTTTAGAAACTTTTTTAGAACAGCATATAGATAGGGATGAGCGAGGTTTAACAGCTCAATGGAAGAATGTAAGAAGTGCTTTGATTAATCCTTCCCATGAAATTTTGCCTTCTGATTCCTCTGAAGTGAAATTTCTTTCAGAACTATCTAGCCTTGATTCAAATATAATGAATGGAGCCTTCAATTTTTTCACTGGCACTTATTCAATTCATAACAAAGAAAATTTTTTAGGATTTTTATATGCTTATGAATTTTCAGAAAAAGATAAGTCTCACATCGCAAAAAGGATAAAATCGGAAAGATCATCTATAGCTAAATTGAAAAATC
>CAZKDA010000103.1:0-16488 GCA_964551455.1 uncultured Saprospiraceae bacterium | reverse complement strand
AATACACAATTTCCAAATCCTCCTCGCCGCTGCCGTCGGGGTTCATCATGACGAGTGTTAAAAAACGCAATTTTTTTGGAAACATTACCCTTTGCTGTTTGATCAGGATCACTTTATCTAAAGCAGGTGAGTAGGTTGGTTCCTGATAGCAAAGAGCATTGCAGGTTTCCCGGATACTTTGTGTTTTTTTTGTGACGACATTGGTGATATAGATCCCGTCGGTGTGGCACCAAAATACCCTTTCGTTGTCCAGCCAGGCAGCGCCTCTTCTTGATTCTCCGGTAAGGATTTTTCCTACTTCATAAAGCTGTTCCTCCGTATTGTCGTACGGGTTGGCTACCGAAAAACCATAAGTGTTGGTATTAGCGATCAGGCTGTCGTGCTGCCATGATCCGCGGCCTAATTGACCGGCATAAACCGTATCCAATGGAATTCCGTTTTCATCCGCAATGACGAATTGATCCGGAGAAGTGTAGCCTATATGATAAATAAACTTATCTCCTTTTTTATTCCACTCCGGGGAACTACTATTCCAGTTAAACGTGAGCCGGGTGAGGCTGTCGCCGTTGCTTTTCATCTTCCAGATGTCGCCGCCGAAGCCTACTTGCCTGCTCCAAATACTGAATATGATCCAGTCCTTTTTGCTCCAGCGCGGCCTGTAACCAAAATATTCCTTTAATATGATCGAATACTCCTTTGTATTAATATTGTACTTTACCAGGTTGAAGGAATCGGGCGTTTGGTTGGTATAATCGCGAAAGATGATCTCATCCGGATTATTGGGATTGAAGTATGGCATACCAAAAGCGGGATATACGGTTTCAAATAAAGGATTACCCTGCATATCCCTTAGTTCACGAGGATGGATTTCGATACAATCTTGCATCTTTTCCTTTTTGCACTGGGAGTATAGAAAAACTCCAGCCACGAGAAAGAAAAGTATTAAATTTTTGGTTTTCATGTTTCTGAGTTTTTAAAAAAGGAATAGCGGAGTACTCCGCTATTCCTGCAATTTTGAAAAATTATTGTTTTATGATCTTGGTGGAAAGTACACCTTTGTCAGTGACCAACCTGCAAATATACATTCCACTGCCTGACTGCGATAAATCAAAGCGAGCTTCGCCATTTTCATGCTGAGAAACCGGTATTTCGATCAATACTTTTCCGGTAATATTGGTTACCTGGATAGCCGAGGCTTGTATTTCCTGGGGGTTGTACCGGAGGTTGAACAAACCTGTACCCGGGTTGGGATAAATAATCAATTTGCCTTCAATTACAGGAAACGTATTTTCAATAGAAACCATAGAATCACATACTGCCTTTGTAGCTCCCAAATTATAATTCGGGAAATTAGGTACGCTTACAAAGTTCAAGGCAGGCAGTGGTACACCCTGCTGGATAAAGTTACAATTGGTTCCCAAGCTGTCCGGCTCATTAATAACATGAAGGTAAAGGTGACTGCTTATGCCGGCTATGTAAATTTTCCCATCAGGAGCAAGCTGGGACAAATAAAAGATCGCACCAAAGTCAGGAAAACTATCAATATTAAGCGTATCAATTAAAATTTTACTGCCAGCAATGTCATCAGTGTGCAGATCAAATTGATAGATTTTAGTCACCAGAGTAATGTAAAGAAACCTGGAATTTGGAGATATCGATACACCAGCAGCAGTAAAAGTGTCTTGTGGAAAAGTAATAGTCATTGGATTGGACAAGACACCTTCGCAACGATCAAAATCAAAAATATGCAAACCATTCCAGGGATTGATGCGGGCAAATTTGCTCCCATCAGGAGAAAACACAGCCTGCCCGATTCCATGCCTACGTTCCCAGGGTTCACCAGCACATTCCAGCTTCGACACTTCAATACCATTGGGAGTAAGTAAAAGCAGGTGGTAACAATTTGATAAAGTTTTAGGTACAATGACCCACCAATCTCGTCCGTTGGCGTGCCTGACAGCCTGCAACTGCCCCCTGGCTAGCGACAGGGAATCTTCAATTGCAATGCTATTTTTCTGAACGACAGCCCCCAAGCCATTATTCATATCCATATCGATAACATGATAATACAATCTTTTTGGATCCAAAGCATGCGTCGTATCGTAAGGAATAATATCCAAATCAAGATTAAACAAATAATAACGATTTGAACTTTGAGGGAGCGGCAAACATATTCCTCCCTGCAAGACCGGGCTGCTAAATCCTGTTTCGCAATAATAGTCTTGAACAATCCCTAAGTTGATGCTATCGCCATTTTGCATGATTTCGTATGTAAAATCCCTAATATCACAACCATTTGAATAAAACAACAATTGCCCACTTGAATCAGAGATACTAATGTTGGTGCTGGCCATAGTAAAAAAAGCAACTTCAGGCCTTAAAGCTATCTCAACTATTGAGTCATTGAAATCCATCAATATTTCACCGTCCTGGCCTATAATCCAATTGGTATCAAATTGTGCAAAACTCTGGTTAAATATGAAAAGCAGGTATAATGCAACAAAAATGGTTTTCATGGTGAAAAATTTTGCCGTGCAATCCCATAGCGAGATGCACGGCTTTTTATTATCTATTGAATCGTAATTGCGCCATGTTGGGAAGAACCATCCTCCCATAGGATAGTGCAGTAATATATGCCCTTGGGATAGCTCAAGGCAATGAAAACATCCGCCTCGTCCTTCAATATTTTTTGCTGATGAACCTTACGGCCAAAAGCATCGACGATAAGCAAATCCCCGTTCATTTCTTTCAAACCTGAGATTTGAATATTATCCAGCGCCGGATTGGGAAAAATGTTAAGTTTGCTTGTTTGGTTAACCAATTGTTCCTGAGCCAACCTTTGATAATAAGTTTCATCTTCCTGATAACAACTGTCAAAACTTTCCTGGTACTCCGACCTTATGCACACAGGCAACAATCCTCTCGCTCTATAAACAGGCATACCGCCTTCTTGCGGACACTGCGTTGCAATAGCGATCAAATCCACGGTTTGTGTGTCGGTGAGGATTCCGTTTTGATTGACGATAAGATTCAACAATATATCGTTCACTGTTTTTTCATTGATTTCAAATATTTCACTGACACTGATATTTTGGTTTTGGGCAATGAGCGGTTGCAAAGAAGTCGAAACAGCAGTTTTGTAACCTGAAATTATGCTGTTGGTTATGGAATCGGAGTGTGATAAATTGTCCAACAAAGAATCTTTTTGTGCCACGAGACTAACAGTTTGACCAAAAATATCCATCAGGCTATCGACTTCGTCCAATTCATTAATGATTGCTGACCACACATCATCCTGATCCTCCAAATCACTCAATATCGAAGGGTTTTCAAATGCATCAGCGATCATGGTTTGCATATTATAAAACTGTCCGATTGCCGAATTGGCGTGGCTGTTATAAAAAGCCGGATAAGAAACATACTGGGAAAGTAAGGAGGTATCTTCTTCCAGCGCTTTAAAAAGATACCTTTTGGCCTCCCAGCTCGATCCCGGCTTATCATTCAATTCACCCTCTGAAATGGTATTGTACAACAGATTTGGTGTTTCTCCCGTAAACTGATTAGCACAGATGGATATGGGTTGTCCATCTGTATCGACGATAAACCAGCCTGTTTCCGGGGTTATATTTGTCGGATGATATGACGGTATCGTTGTGGATGACGGTGTTTGGTTGGCATGAACAAAAATCCAGGATAAATCACAGTTGTTAGACAGGCATTCCGCATGAAATAAAGGGCCATACCCTGGAATTTTACTAAACCATGCATTGCCGTTATGGTTTCCATCCTCCATTCCCTGGTTTCCAATTTCTCCATTCAAACGAAGCATTCTGGAACCGCCTATAAATTTATTTTTTAATAATTGTGTCCCCAAATTGATGTCCTGAAAATCCATACCAACAGGCACCCCTGCTAGATCATTTTCACAATAAGTAGCGTTGTGGAACATTGTGGATCCTATTGCACGGCTACAGTTGTCTAAATCTAAAACAGTAGAATAATCCGGAGGAAAGAAGTTCGAGCTTATATTATTATTCATTCCAGCCGAGCCCTGCAAAAAAATTCCCCGAACTGGAAAAACAAAAGGGTTAACAGTAGTATTATTTCCATCGATGGTGTTGAAAACTATATTCACGTTACTTTTGTTGCCGTCATTTAACCGGATTAAGTTTTGAGCATATTTGCAATCGTCAAATGTATTGAATTCAATCCTAATATCTTCAGCATTTGCATAATCCCCTTCTATCCTGATACAATCTCCTCCATGTGCATCAAAAGTAAAATCATTTTCATAAATAAAAATATTAGTATTTTGCCCAACGGGCATACTCGCCTTCATATATATTCCATAAGAAACTTCACTTATTCCGGGTTCTTGAATATCAAAATCACAGTATAAAATTCTAATGTTTGCGTTGGGTGAATAGTTTTCGGTATATATTGCTATCGCATCTATGTCTGAAGCTCCGGGAGGATTATTATAATTAAAAAACGAACCCTTTACCTCCATGTTTTTTAGGTTAAATGCGGCGATCGCTCTTTCCTGAACCTGGTTAAAAACCGAATGCATTATATTAAGATTTCCTTCTTGAAAGTAAACACCATCTTTGGTGATATCATCAAAGATAAAAGCTCTGAAAGATATGGTGTTGAAGCCTTCAGAATAAACTCCATACTGAAGATCCCTGAACCTGTTAAGACCAAGTACGCTCTTTGCCGAAAATGGAACCTCAATTAAATGTAGCCCGGCAAATGAGATTTCATCAGTGGTCCCGTTCAATGATGCATTACATGTAAAGTTGTTATTATAAAATCGCCCGATTTTAGGAATATTGAAAAAGTTTTTTTTCAGTTTGATTCCAACTCTGTTTCGGTTAAAAGTCGTCCCAATAATACTAAGGCCGGATAAATTTTGAGAATAAATGGCAATATTTGCATCTTCAATAGTTGAACTTTGGGTTTCAATCGTGCTAAACCAATTTAATGTTATACCTTCCCACATTTGCTCACATGCAAATAACTTTGAGTCTTTAATAACGAGTTTTCGTACCCCGTCAACAGTAATCGTAACACCCGGCGATATTTTTACAATACAATTATCAAAAGTAAATTCAGTAGTGTTGATCGTAAAGTTTGCTTCTATACAAACTACCATATCCGTCAAACCCGATCCTATTTGGGAAGATGTATTGTTACTTGAATTTATCACATATTCGCAACTAGAGTATCCATATACGCGACATAATGTCGTTCCAGAAGTACCACTAAAGATAGATTCATCTGAAGTACAATTCGTGTAGTCGGTTTGTCCAAATCCGTCAATAATGAAGAATGGTGTAAATAAAAAACAAAGGATGGTTTTTTTGATCAAATCCTTTTGACGATACAAGGCAAATGTGAAAAACCTTACAACATTGTTTTTGCAACGGGGGGGGGGGTAGCCCCATTAAACTGGTTTTGCAACTGTAGTTGCGAAATGTCCGGTTTAGAATTAATGGTTTGAGAGATGAATTTTTCCATTAGGTATAATATTTTTTGGTTGAAAGAAAAGAGAGAAAAAAGGTCGGTGGTTGCAGTACGTAAGAGTATGTTTAAAACATACTCTGAAGTCGGAAGAAACAATGTAGGCGATGAAGGTAGGAAAAAAATTGTTGCAAACAAATTTTTTGCACGGCTTTAAAAGTACTTTGTTACTTTTCCACTATCGCTCATTCTAGTTATAAAAACTTTTGACACGAATTAGCGCTAGTTTCACAAATTATAATCGGTTAAAGTTCAACGATTCATTTCCACAACAATTTGTGTAATTTGTGAGAATTCGTGTCTCTAAAAATACACTCGCCAGCCATGAAAAAAATAATGCTTTTAATACCCCCGCTGCTTTGTTCGGTTGGTTTGTTTTCCCAAAAGGTTCAAATGGAGGAGCAGGCTGTTTATTCCACTGAAGTATATTTCGATTTCGGGAAGGATGACATCCGAGCGGATGCGGATTCCACTTTGAGGCAACTGGTGGAATTTTGCAAAGATCAGCCTTCGATTTTCATAAAAATAACCGCCCACACCGACAATATCGGCAGCGATGCGAACAACTATGCGCTGTCCGGGCGGCGAGCCGAAGCGGTGAAAAACTTCCTGTCGGAAAAGGAGGTCAGGGCGGATAGCCTGGCGATTGCGGTATTCGGAGAAAAGCGGCCTGCCGCCACCAACCAGACAGACGAGGGCCGCCAGCAAAACCGCCGCGCCACCGTGGAAGTGATCGAATTGAAAAAAATGATCCCGCTGACCGGAGCGGTGGTGAACAAAGAAACGGGTGAAGGCATAAAAGCGGAAGTGGTGATCCGCAGCAAAACCAGCCGCGATTCCATGCAGACGGATGAAAAGGGACAGTTCAAATCGCTGGTTCCGCTGGGTGAGGTGATCGGCCTGGATGTATGGGCGAAGGGATATTTCCTGGAGACGAAAATGTTCAAGGCAACGCCGGATGCGGTTACCGATCTGGACATCGAATTGCCCCCTGTCCGGGAAGGAGAAAGGGTCGATATCAAAAACCTGTATTTCGTAGGCAACCAGGCTGTTTTGATAAAAACTTCCGAACCCGAACTACCCAAGATATTGAAGTTCATGCAGATCAACGACAGCATCAGCATCGAGATCGCCGGCCATGTCAACCATCCGAACAGGCCGCCGGTCACGCAGTCAAGCTGGGAATACGGCCTTTCGGTAAGAAGGGCATTGCTGGTTTATAATTTCCTGAAAAACCACGGCATCTCCGAAGACCGGATCAGTTACAAAGGTTACGGCAACTGGGAAATGCGCTTCCCCAAAGCCACCTCCGAAAAAGAAATGCAGGCCAACAGAAGGGTGGAGATCAGAGTGCTGGAAGCAGGAGGTAAGTGAGTGTGAGTGTGAGAGTGAGAGTGAGAGTGAGAGTGAGTGTGAGAGTGAGTGTGAGAGTGGAGGGAGGCGGGAGGCAGGTGAACGGTGAACAGTGAACAGTGAACGGAGGCGGGAAACCCCGACAGGTCGCAGGGCAGGCGGGAGGCGGGAACACCAAAACTTGACTAGCAACTTGTAACTTTGAACAAATTAACAACCTGTCTGCCCTACCTTTGCAAGTCAGGCAGGCGCCAGGCAGGCTCAACAACTTTCCAACTTTCCAACTTTCCGACCACGCCACTGGCCTCGCTTGTAGCGTGGCAGGCAGTGGCAGGCTCCACAAATTAGCAACCCCGACAGGTCGGGGCAGGATCAGCAAATTACCAAATCAACAAATTTCCTCATCCAAAATTAATCACCCACCAGGTATAAACGGCCTGCCGGTTTTTGTATAGCAAAATAATAGCGGCAATGATACCAAAGATGAGGATCAGTTTGGTATTGCGGTAAGTTCGTTTGAATCGCTCGCGGCGACTTTCGTAGCGGTGTCTTCCTGAGTAGGCCATGATCGGTTACATTTCTTTGTGTCGTTCCCAATAGTTTTGATCTTCAATCTCTTCGAGAATCTGGAGGTAGTTGAAATATCGGAGTTCACTGATCTTGTTGTCTTCGATCGCTTTTTTTACGGCACATTTCGGTTCGTTGCGGTGGGTACAATTGGCAAATTTACAATCTTTTGAAAACCTGAAAAACTCGCGGAAATTATGTGCCACGTCCATGGGTTCGAGGTTGTTGAAAGCCAGCATTTTGATACCCGGCGTATCGATGATATAGGTATCGTTTTCCACTTTGAACATTTCGGCGAAAGTAGTGGTATGCTGCCCTTTTCCGCTATGCTCCGAAAGTTCGAGGGTTTTCAGGTCCAGTCCGGGATGAATGCTGTTGAGCAAGGTGGATTTCCCCACGCCCGACTGTCCGCTGAACAAGGTGATCTTGCCTTTTAATAAACCTTTCAGTTCCTCCGTCCCGACGTTGTTTATCGCTGAGACCAACAAAACCTCATAACCGATTTCCTCATAGATTTCCTTCAACAAATCAAAGATGGCGAACTCGTTATCGTCATACAGGTCTGCTTTGTTGAAAACGATGATCACGGGAATATTGTAAGGCTCGGTCATCAGCAAAAAGCGATCGATGAATCCCTGCTTCAGATTGGGCTGGATGATGGTGATGATGAGTACCGCCTGATCGATGTTGCTGGCCATGAGGTGGAGATTGTGCAGGTTACGGGGGCTTTGACGCACGACGTAATTCCTCCTGGGCAGTATATTTTTAATGATCCCGTAGCCTTCCTCACCTTCGTATTCGATCTCCACTTCGTCACCCACGCAAACCGGGTTGGTCAGTTTGAGGCCATTGAGCCGAAACTTCCCGACAATGCGGCATTGTACCGGTTCGCCGTTTTCCAGCAAAACCTGGTACCAACTTCCGGTTGACTTGATGACTTTACCTTTTAACAATTGACGAATAACTTTTTAATGAAAAGTTTTTGCAAATAAAAAACGCAAAAGTAGTAAAACGAAACGGGAACTGAATGGTTAGTGTGCAGTAAACCCCGATCCCGCTTCATTAGCGGGAGGGCAGGCGGTAAACAGTAAACGGAACCATAAAACCATATCGCAGCGTAGCGAAGATCCCGACCGATAGGTCGGGAATACCATATCGAATCCCGCTTTTTCGAGAAAAAGCGGGACGATGAAATCGGGAATACCAAATTAACAGATCCCTCTCAGACCGTCGCACTTACACCGTGAATGGCTCCTGCCATATCGATGATCAGCTCCGGATTTTTTTCAATGGCATTCCCGACCACGATGATATCGGCGCCTGCTTTGGCATTTTCGAGGGCTTTTTCCGGGGTACGTATCCCGCCACCGACGATGAGCGGGATTTTTATCGTATTGCTTACGGCGTCGATCATGGAAGCGCTGACGGGGGTTTTGGCGCCGCTACCGGCATCCAGGTACATCAGCTTGAGGCCGAGCATTTCGCCGGCCAGGGCTGTGCAAAGCGCCACATCTTCTTTATTCGCGGGGATCGGCTGGGTATTGCTCATGTACGAAACGGTAGTCGGAACGCCTCCGTCGATGAGCATATAACCCGTGGGCAGTATCTCCAGCGGACTGACTTTGAGGTAAGGCGCAGTGATAACGTGCTTACCGATCAGCAACTCTGCGTTTCTGCCGGAAATGAGCGACAGGAACAAAATCGCGTCGGCTTTGTAGCTTAGCTGAAAAGAGTTGCCCGGGAAAAGGATCATGGGGATATTGCAGGATTCGCGGATCGTCTGAAGGCAATAATCCAGCATGTTGTTGACAACAAGGCTGCCGCCGATAAAAAAATAATCCACCTTGGCCCGGATGGACAGGTCCAGCGTCTTTTTGATATTGCCCAGGCTGAATTTATCAGGATCGATCAAAACTACGATCTTTTTCTCACCGCGTTTTTTAGCTGAAAGGAAAGACTGGTAAATGCTGTTCGTCATCGGGGGTTAGTGTTTTAGGTGTCCCAAAAATCGATGGCAAGTTATAAAAAAAGCGGGAATCGGGCGATTCATTCGGAGCTTTGCGTATCATTGTTTTTGCGATTTTTCCTACCCGTTGCCGATCTGCCATATTGTATACTTGTTCACGGATAAATTTCGGATTTTATTAATTCCGAAATTTACCGTGAACAGTTATACCGACTAAGCATAGGTTATTTTCTAAATCCGAAACCTATGCGGTGTCGTGTATAGCTGCTTTTTTTGAAAACATATTGGAAAAATATGATTTTTTTTACTTTTGTACGACAAGGCCGTTTCGATTGAAAAGCAATCGGTATGTACAGCATGAAATTGTAAAAAGATATAAGGGAACTTCTAAAAATTGCCTCATCTCCCGATTTGTCGGGATTTGCAATCTCAATCTAATGGAAAAACGTTTTTAATTACTGATAATCAATCTCTTGCGATCTTTGCGAAAAACCTTCGCGATCTTTGCGGTTAAGATTTTTGAATTTTTAGAAGTCCCCATAACTTCAATCAACGTGGAAAAAAGTCTCATTCAACAGACCTCACAACTGATCGCCAGGGATCTGGGTCTCGAACTCGGGGAGGACCCCATCACCGAACAGGAGTTGTTTGACCTCGTGGCCAACGAAGTGGCTTACATGCTCGAACATCGCCTGGAGACCTTGTTCAGCCTGTTGTACCGCCTCGATGTTTCTGAAGAGCAGACCAGGAAAGCGCTTTCACCGGAATCCGAAGAGCCTGCAAATATTTACATTGCCCGATTGATCATCGAGCGGCAAAAACAGCGGATATTTACCAAACAATATTTTAAACAACAAAAGCCTGATGACCTCGACGGCCTGGAGTTTTGAAAAAAGAAAGCCGGAAGCGGGAAAGCAGTGTGAACTTGAGTGTGAGTGTGAAGGAGTAACGAGCGGTGAATAATGAGTTATAAGCTATGGGTTTAAAGTTATGAAACCTCACAAAACCTATAACTTTTAACTTTTAACCCATAACTTTTAACCCATAACCTTTAACCTATTTAACCCACAAAACCCTATGCCCCCAGTATTTAAAACTTTCTTTTTGACGATTTTCCTGACCGCTGCTATCGCCAAATTTTCTATCGCCCAGGATGCTTACGAAAAATCCATTGGCATCAGAGGCGGAGTGCCGACCGGGGTGAGTTTTAAACACTTCCTCGAATTTGCCGGAGCGGTGGAAGGCATCTTTGCATACAACTTTACCAATGACCGCGTATTTTCCCTGACAGGGCTTTATGAGTATCATTTTTTTCTAAATTACGACACCAACTTTTTCGTCGGCGGAGGGCTGTCACTCGGCGCCAATAAAGACGAGTTCAGAGTTACAGCCGAAGCGATCGGTGGCATTGAATATGTATTTCCGCGCTTCCCGATGAGCTTTTCACTGGATTACAAACCGGCATTCAATATCTTTGATCCTGAGTTTTTTTTCAATGAATTTGCGCTCACCGTTCGGTATATTTTGTAAAATGGGTTCTTGAATGTTGAATCATGTATTTTGACCCATAACCCATAACTCGTAACAAAATAAACTACGAGCCAATAACCATGAACTAAATGCTATGCTCATCAAAACCCGCGGCATCATTTTCAGGTCGATAAAATACTCTGAAACGAGTGTTATCGCTGATATTTTTACGGAAGAGAAGGGGCTGCGTTCGTTTATCATTTCGGGAGTGCGGACAAAAAAGGCGAAGGTGAGCGCCAGCGTCTTGCAGTTGATGACATTGGTGGATATGGTGGCGTATTTTCGCGATGACAAAGAGCTGCATCGCATCAAAGAGATCAAGGTTGAACAGGTTTATTCCGCTTTGCCTTTTGATATTGTGAAAGGCGCTGTGGGGTTGTTCATCACCGAACTCGCCAGGAAAACGATCCGCGAATCCGAACAAAACCAGGCGTTGTTCAATTTTTTGTACGAAACATTTCGCTTGCTGGATGCTACCGAAAATCCGGTTTACAACTTTCATCTTTCCTTTATGATCAAACTTTCGGGATTTTTGGGATTCATGCCAGAGGGAATTTTCGGCAACGGAAGTGTTTTTTTCGATCTCGAAGAAGGTATTTTTGTTGAAAATGTGCCAAAGCATTTGCATCACTTAGATAAAGATCAAAGCGCCTTGCTCAACCTTTTTTTAAACACCGAAATACAGGAAAGCCATAAAATCAACACCAGCCGGTCGAGCCGGAAAGCGCTCCTGAATAATTTGTTATTGTTTTACAAACTGCACATCGAAAATTTTCAAAATATCAACGCACACCAAATATTGGAGGAGGTGTTAGGATGACAACCGACGGCAACGTTGTAAAGGTAAACTCCGTAGTGTTGCATCCAAAATAAGCAGAAATGCGTTTGCGTTTCCATAAGCATAAAACACAGAACCCGAAACAATGCAAATCCCGGACAACTCTCCACTCAAAAAAATGATGAACTCCCTCGCCGAAAAGCTCCGAATCGGGAAGGAGAAGTACATCGTTTTCAACCGGGACTATCCGAAAGCTGCTTTGGCATTAAAACTTTCCGTCGGCCTTTTCACCGGAATTTTCGGTTTCATCTTCGGGCTGTGGCTACTGGTCATCCTGGGCGCTTTTGGCAGGTTGCCTTCCGCAAACGATTTGAAAAACATCCACAACCACACGGCTTCGGAAATTTATTCAGCAGATGGAAAGATCCTCGGCAAATACTTTATCGAAAACCGCATCAACGTCACTTACGACGAAATCTCCCCGGATATCATCAATGCCCTGATCGCTACCGAAGACGCCCGTTTTTTAGAACATAGCGGGATTGACCTCCGAAGTTGGGCGAGGGTTTTTATAAAAACCATCCTGATGCGAAAACAATCCGCAGGTGGCGGCAGCACCCTCAGCCAGCAACTTGCTAAAAACCTCTTCCCGCGACAAAAATACTTCGTGCTTACGGTTCCGATCATCAAGATCAGGGAAATGATCATCGCAAAAAGACTGGAACGCGCTTACTCCAAAGACGAACTGATCAATTTATACCTCAACACCGTACCCTTTGGCAGCAATATGTATGGCATCCAGGTTGCAGCAAGCCAGCTTTTCAACACCAATTCAAAAGATATTGAAATCCAAAACGCCGCGGTTTTGGTTGGAATGCTGAAAGCCAATACCGCCTACAATCCGGTTAAAAACCCCGAACGCTCGCTCGAAAGGAGAAATACCGTTTTAAACCAAATGGAAAAGTACGGCTACCTTTCAAAAGAAGCGCTCGATTCGCTTAAAGCGCTGCCATTGGAACTGGACTATCGCCGGGAGAGTAACAACGAAGGTTTGGCCACTTATTTCAGAGAACATCTGCGGCTCGAACTCGATGAGTTTATCCAAAATTATAAAAAACCGGATGGCGAACCTTATAACCTTTACACCGATGGTCTGAAAATTTATACCACCATTCATTCCAAAATGCAGGACTTTGCAGAACAGGCAATGACTGAGCAAATGGAAAAACTGCAAAAAGCATTTGACAATCATTGGAAAAACCGAAAGCCCTGGGGCAACGATGAGGTGATCCGCAAAGAAATGCTGGAATCCGTTCGTTACAAATCGCTGAAATCAAAAGGCTTCACCGACCAGGAGATCGACACGATTTTTAACACGCCGATCAATATGACGGTGTTCACCTGGCAGGGCGATGAAGTCAAAAAGTTGAGTCCGCTGGATTCCATCAGGTATTATTACAGCTTGTTGAATGCCGGTTTTCTGGTGATGGAACCCGCCTCCGGAGCTATCAGAGCCTGGGTGGGAGGGATCGACCACCAATATTTCAAATACGATCACGTCAAATCAACCCGCCAGGTAGGCTCGGTTTTCAAACCGATTGTTTATGCCAATGCCCTTAGAAGCGGAATCGAACCTTGTGAGTACTTCCCCAACGAACAGGTAGTTTATACGGATTACAAAGACTGGTCGCCCCGCAATGCCGATGGTGTTTATGGCGGCGCTTATTCCATGACCGGCGCCCTGACCGGCTCCGTCAATACGGTTTCCGTTGGCATCATCATGCAAACTTCCATCGATTCGGTGATCGAACTGGCACGTGAAATGGGCTTCACCGGCAGAATTCCCGTCGAACCGGCCATTGCGCTCGGAACAGCTGAAGGTTCATTGCTCGACCTGGTCAGGGTTTACGGTACTTTCTCCAATCGTGGGGTAAAACCCGAACCGCATTATCTCACCCGCATCGAAAATGCAATGGGAGATACGCTGGCTTTGTTTGAGCATTCAATTCCCAACAAAAGAGTTTTGCCGGTTGAAGAATCTGACATGATGATTCGTATGATGCAAACCGTAGTGGACAGCGGTACAGCTTCGCGGCTACGCTACATTTATGGTTTGTACAACGACATTGCCGGGAAAACAGGAACCACACAATCCCAGGCCGATGGCTGGTTTTTAGGCTTTACGCCAAACCTCGTAGCCGGCGCCTGGGTGGGCGGAGAATCGCCGAGAGTCCGGTTCCGCTCGCTGAGCCTGGGTCAGGGCGCCAATACTGCTTTGCCCATTTGGGGATTGTTTATGCAAAAACTTTACAAAGACCCGGAATTCAAAAATTTGAAATATGCAAAATTTCCGGAACTTTCACCGGAAGCGCTGGAACGCCTGGATTGCCCGACATTTCTCGAAGAAATGCCCGAAGTGCAGGATAGCCTGGAAAACGATGGCGGCCTGAATTTTCAGATCGACCGTTTGTTTGAATCCATTTTCAAACCCAATAAAGATAAAAACCTGAACGTCAAACCCGACGATCCAAATCGCAAACCGACCGAAGCGGAAAAACGCTCCGCCGAAATAAAAAAACACAACGAAAAGCTGGAAAAGAAAAGAGAACGCCAGAAAAATCGCCAGAATTTCTGGGATAAGCTGAGGAAGAAGGATAATTGATCAATCCAAAAGAAAACTCCCTAAATCCCTCTCAAGAGAGGGACTTAAACTGAAGGCTGGCGTATCAAAAAACTACCGCAGCAACGACACTTCCCCTCGAAGCTGCTTAATGCCACAATTCGTTTCCAGCGTAACCATATAAATATAAACATCCGATGGAAGCGGATGTCCGTCCTGTTTCCCATCCCAGGGAGCAGCGGAATGATGCACCAAGTTACCCCAGCGGCTGTAAATTTTGAAATCTCTGACAACAGCTTCTCCCGCCGTGGCTACGAAAAATAAATCGTTCACACCGTCGTCGCCAGGGGTGAAGACATTGGGCATGGCATATTCGGCACAAGGTGGGCAATAATCCGTGTTTACATCGACAATCGCTATTGCGGAGGCAATGCAGCCGTTATCATCGGTGACCGTAACGCTGTATTCTGATAAATTGGTAGGAATTATTTCAATCGCTTCGGTGGTTTCGCCGGTGTTCCAGAGGTATTCCAATCCGCCGGAGGCGGTGAGCAGGATGGTATCGCCGGGGCATGCTTCCGTTTCACCGGAAATGCTGATCTCCGGCAGGGGAAGGACGGCGATGTTAATTGTATCAGAATCGGAGCAGCCAAAGCTATCCGTGGCGGTGACGTGATAATCGGAATCGGCGGATGGAGAAACGGTTATCGAAGCGCTGCTTTCGCCTGTGCTCCAGAGGTATTCCTCACCGCCATCTGCTGTAAGTGAAAGGTTAGTACCTTCGCAGACTTCCGGCTCACCTTCGATGAATACCTCCGGCAGATCATGCACTGTGACTGTGACAGTATCCATATAAACACATTGGTTAGCATCGGACAGGGTGACCGAATAGCTGGTGGTGATTTCAGGCGCTATTTGTATGGAGGCCAGCGTATCGCCCGTGCTCCAGGTATAGCTGATCCCTTCATTCATTATCAGGCTGAGGCTATCGCCCCTGCATATCTCAAAACCGCCACCCTCGCTGCTGATCGTAGCTTCGGAGAGGCATTGTTTCATTTTGTGGACGAAGACATCTCTACTGCCAAAAGAAGTTAAATGGAAAGCACTTGGGCCGGGATCGAAATCTGCTGTGCTGGTAAATTGACCGGTAGTATATATATTCCCATGTTTATCGATAGTTATATCATTTCCTAAATTAGCACCTGCTCCACCAAGTTTTCCAGCCCATACAAAATTGCCATCGGTATCTAATTTAGATAT
Organism: uncultured Saprospiraceae bacterium; assembly: GCA_964551455.1. Classification (GTDB taxonomy): domain Bacteria; phylum Bacteroidota; class Bacteroidia; order Chitinophagales; family Saprospiraceae; genus JAHDHW01. The sequence goes on along the minus strand of CAZKDA010000103.1, from coordinate 891 downwards.
AAAAATATCATATAACACTGACGATGTTAAATTAAAAACATCTGATCCAGGATCGAAATCTACTCCTCCTCTAAACCATCCGGTAGTATAGACATTTCCCGATGCATCAATCGAAATACCAAGGCCTTGGTCGTTCCCAAGTCCTCCCCCAATTGCCTTTGCCCATACAAAATTACCATCGGAATCTAGTTTGGATATAAAAATATCTTTGCCTCCTTTTGAATTTAAATCAAATATATCTGGCCCGGGATCAAAATCTGATGTATCTCTAAAATATCCGGTAGTGTAAATATTGCCAAAAACATCTGAAGCTATTGAGTATCCTCCATCATGACTGGTTCCTCCCAATTGTTTTGCCCAAATGAAGTCTCCATTTGGAGTTAGTTTTAAAATAAAAATATCCTCACCAGCAGAAGTTAAATTAAAAACTTCCGAGCCGGGATCAAAATCAGCAAAACCAACAAATGACCCCGTAGTAAATAAATTTCCCATTATATCAATAGCAATGGCATATCCATAAGAACTTAATCCTGATTCTAATACTTTTGCCCAAACGAAATTTCCGTCGGCATCTAATTTTGAAATAAAAGCATTGGGCCAGTCACCTCCCGCTTCAAGATAAAAGGTGCCGGGACCAGGATCAAAATCTACAGTGCCTCTAAATTCTCCGGTAGTATATACATTTCCATAATTGTCTATGCAAATAGACCGACCAATATTAGATATGGTTCCCCCCAATTGTTTTGCCCATATTAAATTACCATTTACATCAAATTTTGTAATAAAAGTATTATGGCTGTTATTATAAGATGCTAAATAAAAGGTATCCGGGCCGGGATCAAAATCCACTGATTCCATAAAACTTCCTGTTAGATAAATATTACCATCGTT
>CAZKDA010000102.1:0-16531 GCA_964551455.1 uncultured Saprospiraceae bacterium | reverse complement strand
TAGTCGGAAAAAAGACAAGCCAAAAATGTAAATTTATTTAGTCACCATTCCTTATAGTATAAAAGATGTAAAATGGATACAGGAAGTTTCAACGAAGTTTTTAGAAAAAGAACAAAAAAATTAGCGATATCAATAATGGGTTTTTATGCTCATTTGCCCAAAACAGATGAGATTAGAATTATCGGAAAACAATTGATCAAATCAGCCACTTCAGTAGGTGCAAATTTCAGAGCCGTTTGTCTTGCAGGGTCTGTAAAGGAAAGATATTCAAAGTATTGCATTGTAGTGGAAGAAGCAGATGAAATGATATTTTGGTTAGAATTATTGGAAGAAAGTCATTTAAAAATAGCTATTCCGGATTCCATTAAAAATGAAGCGCTGGAGCTTTCAAAAGTCATGGCATCCTGCAAAAAAAGACTAAAAAACAAGTCTTCCCTAACCCCTAACTCCTAACTCCTAACCTATTTTCAATATGCCAAAACATACTATCTTAATAACCGGCGGTGCGGGTTTCATCGGATCACATGTCGTGACCCTGATGGTCAGAAAATATCCAGATTATCATATTGTCAACCTGGACAAACTCACTTATGCGGGTAATCTGGAAAACTTGAAAAGCATAGAAGATCAACCGAATTATACCTTTGTGAAGGGAGATATCGTCGATGCGGATTTTTTGGAAAAATTGTTTGAACAATACGAATTTGACGGGGTGATCCACCTTGCAGCGGAATCTCATGTTGACCGCTCCATTGCCGATCCCATGAGCTTTATCATGACCAATATCATCGGGACGGTAAACCTGATGAATGCTGCGCGGAAAGTCTGGACGGATTTCTCAGGCAAACGATTTTACCACATTTCAACCGATGAAGTTTACGGCACTTTGGGCGAAACGGGATTTTTTACTGAAAAAACCCCTTACGATCCGCGCTCTCCCTACTCCGCTTCCAAAGCCAGTTCGGATCATTTGGTGCGGGCATATTTCCACACTTACGATTTTCCGATTGTCATTTCCAACTGTTCCAACAACTACGGCCCCTACCAGTTTCCTGAAAAGCTGCTGCCGCTGTTTATCAACAACATAAAAAAGAACAAACCCCTGCCAGTTTACGGAGATGGAAAATATACCCGCGACTGGCTTTGGGTGGAAGACCATGCGAAAGCCATCGACCTGATCTACCACAAAGGCAGACTGGGTGAAACCTACAACATCGGCGGAAACAACGAATGGAAAAACATCGACCTCATCAATAAGCTCTGCGAAGTGATGGACGAATTGCTGGAACGCGAAGCAGGCGCTTCCAAAATGCTCATCACCTACATCAAAGACCGCCCCGGCCACGACCGCCGTTACGCCATCGACGCCTCCAAACTGATGAACGAACTGGGCTGGCAACCCACGGTTTTCGCCGAAGATGGCCTCCGCAAAACCGCCGAATGGTATCTCGCCAACGAAGTGTGGCTGGAGCATGTCACCAGCGGCGCATACCAGAAATATTACGAAGAAATGTACGGCAACCGGGTCTGAAATTACAACCGGTTCCAATATTTGCCTTTACTTCCGGATCGCAGCAATCCCCGGCAGCTCTTTCCCTTCCAGAAATTCGAGCATGGCTCCGCCGCCGGTTGAAACGTAACTGACCTTATCGGCCAGTCCCAATTGGTTCACAGCAGCCACGGAATCACCGCCTCCTACCAACGAGAACGCTCCTTTAGCGGTAGCTTTGGCAACGGCTTTGGCAATGGCTTTCGTTCCTCCGGCAAAGGGTTTCATTTCGAAAACGCCCATCGGGCCGTTCCAGAGAATGGTTTTGGATTGGAGGATGACCCCGGCGAATTCTTTTTGTGCTTCTGCGCCGATGTCGAGGCCCATCCAGCCTTTTCGGATGCGTTTGCTGTATTTAGTTTCTTTTTTGGCCTTTTCGTCAAATTTGTCGGCGATGATCGAGTCTTTGGGGAGATAGATTTTTACACCTTTTTTCGCTGCCTTTGCGAGCAGTTTTTCGGCCAACTTGAGCTTATCTTCTTCCACGAGCGAGTTGCCCACATTCCCGCCCTGAGCCTTCAAAAAAGTATAAGCCATACCGCCGCCGATGATGAGGTTGTCAGCGAAATCGATCAGGCGTTCGAGCAGCAATATTTTATCGGAAACCTTTGCGCCGCCGATGATCGCTGTAAGCGGGCGATTGGGGTTGTTCAAAACTTTTTCGGCATTTTCGATCTCGTTTTGCATCAGGTAGCCGAAGGTTTTTTGCGACTTTTTGAAAAATTCTGCCACAATGGTCGTGGAAGCATGTGCGCGATGCGCAGTGCCGAAAGCATCGTTGACATAAACATCGCCCAATGCTGCCAGCTTTTTTGCAAATGCCTTGTCTCCGGCGCTTTCTTCTTTTTGGAAACGGGTATTTTCCAACAATAAAACTTCTCCGGGTTTCAGCGCCTTTGCGAGTTTCGTAGCTTCTGTACCGACGGTTTCAGGGGAAAAATGAACTTTGGTTTTCAGCAACTTGGTCAAGTGTTTTACCAGGTGTTTCAGGGTAAATTTTTTCACGTTGATGCTGCCATCCGGGTTGCGTTTTTCCTCCGGGCGACCAAGGTGGGACATGAGAATGACCGCGCCGCCGTTTTTTAAAATATGCCTGATAGTCGGCAATGCCGCAACAATACGGGTATCATCGGTGATATTAAACTCGGCATCGAGCGGTACGTTAAAATCCACCCGGACAAGCGCTTTTTTATTGGTAAAATCGAGGTTCATAGTTTCAAAAATTGAATGAGCAAAAAGATATGAATGGCCGGTTGTGGCTGCGCACAAAAATAGAAAAACACCGCTGAATTCCAGCAGTGTTTTCCATTGATATTTTTTGTGGTCTTTTTAAACCACAAAAGAAACCCTTAACCTATTCAGGCTATGGTTTCCAGCTTACCGCTCTTTGATTTTTTGGGAGCCGGCAATTTTGCTATTTTGACGGCCACGTCAGCCAATCGCGCGGAATATCCGGCCTCGTTGTCGTACCAGCCAATAATCTTGATGAGGTTTCCGCTCGATTCTGTGAGCAGGCTGTCGAACACCGCGGAAGACGTATTGCCAATGATATCGGAAGATACCAGGTGCGCTTCGGAATATTCCACGATCCCTTTCATCTTTCCGCTTGCTGCGCTTTTGAATTTTTTGTTGATCGCTTCAGCGCTCGCCGCCTTTTCCACCATCACATCCAATTCGATCAAAGAACCCGTGATCACAGGTACCCTGACTGCCATTGCAGAAACTTTGCCTTTCACTTTCGGGTAAACTTTTGCCAATGCAGATGCAGCGCCCGTGCTCGTTGGGACGATATTGAAAGCTGCTGCCCGTGCCCTTCGCAAATCTTTGTGCGGGCCGTCCTGGATATTTTGGTCGGCGGTGTAAGCGTGGGTCGTCGTCATGTTACCCTGAACGAATCCGAAATTTTCATCGATGATCTTCACCAGGGGAGCGAGACAATTGGTGGTGCAGGAAGCATTGGAATAGATGGTTTGTTCGGGGTCGATCTGCTCATCGTTCACCCCCAGTACAATGGTTTGGATATTGGCTCCGCTGCCGGGCGCCGAGATCACCACGCGTTTTGCTCCTGCCTCGATATGCTTTCCGGCATCCTCCGCCGTGCGGAAAACACCGGTGCATTCCAGCACGATATCGACCTTCAGCTTTTTCCAGGGCAGCTTAGCCGGGTCGCGCTCGGAGATCGACATGATCTTTTTGTTTCCGATAATGATATGGCCGTTGTTCGCCTCGACTTTTCCGGGATACATCCCCTGCGAAGAATCGTATTTAAAAAGGTGAGCGAGGGTGGCGGTATCCGTCAGATCGTTGATGGCCACTACCTCGACGTCTTTATTCTTTAGCAGGTTTCGAAGCGTTAGGCGTCCGATCCGTCCGAAACCGTTGATTGCAATTCTTTTTGTCATTTTATAAATATTAGGGTTTTAAAAATTAGAGGGCATGTTTTGAAATAATAACAACAATATCAATCATGGAACGAAAGGCAAATGCGAATGTTTAATCCAGTCGGGGAAAAGCGCATTTTTTTTTGAGGGAGTTTTGAAATTCGTGGAAAGCGATTATATTTGCAACGCTTTTTAAAGAAAGGCTCGTTTGTAAAGATCCAGCTGACTTGCGTCGAACGAAAACCGCTGATTGTCCGTTATGCTGAAGGTAATCCCCGAAGCATTACGCACAATCCGATCCGGCCCGTTCGTCTATCGGCTAGGACGCCAGGTTTTCATCCTGGTAAGAGGGGTTCGATTCCCCTACGGGCTACAAAAACAGAGCGAGAGTGAAGAGCGAAAGCGATGAACTCTGCTCTGTTTTTTCTTCGCTCTCACACTCACTCTCCCTCTGAAATCCATCGAAGTATCATGTTTGATTTCGAAAAACTTGAAGTTTACAAGAAAGCAAAGACTTTCAACTCAGGTATTCGTCAATTCATTAAAGAAACCAAACTTGATCCCACTACAAAGGATCAATTGAGAAGAGCATCCTTCAGTATCGTCTTAAATTTGGCTGAGGGTTCCGGAAGATTTAGCAAAGCAGATAGAAAGAACTTCTTTGTTATTGCAAGAAGTTCGGTATTCGAGTGTGTTGCTATTCTGGATGTTTTGAATGATGAGGGTGAACTAGATAAAAACAAATTCTGCTCATTCTACGACGATGCGGAAGAACTCTCAAAAATTATTTTCGCCATGATCAAAAACTTGCAATAGTTAAGCAACTTTCAGCTACAAAAACAGAGTGAGAGTGAAAAGCGAAAGCGATGAACTCTACTCTGTTTTTTCTTCGCTCTCACACTCACACTCCCTCTGAAATCCATCGAAGTAAATTTTTTTTAGGCGTGAATAGTTAACAGGAAACGGTAAACGGTAAAGGTGACTTTCCGTAGAACCTTCGTGCCTTTGAGCCTTAGTAGCCTAAAACTTGATTCTAAATGAATTCATATGGTTTCGGATTTGAGAAACTTGTGAATGGGGATTGAAAAAAAGCTAAGTATCTTAAATCTTATATCCGGGCAAGAGGTTTAAGAAACTATTCTCTCACACTATCTGTCCTGCAAGTTTCTCAAACCAAATAAAATCACTTAGAGTTTATTTTTCAAATCCTGAAGGGATTTCATGTTTATAGAAAAAATGAGCGCCCCCTATCTGCGATCCTGACGGGATCGAACAAAACTCTCATTGCGATAAGCTATAAATATTTGATGCCGTTGGTATCATTTCTTTTCGATCCAATCAAATATAATGCGTACCATCAGTTATTTGAGAAGTGGCATAATTTAAAGATGCCGAATGTTAATATTTCAGCTTGTATATACATTTTTTCAATTTGATAAAATATAAAGAACCAATTTTTCATTATGCCAGAAGAAAAAACAAAAAAGCTAAACATCCCAGTAAAAATACAGATAAATCCTTTTAACACCCATTGAAATATTTTTCCGGAAATGATTAGATTTCTCACAATCACCTGTCTTATTTCCTTATCTTTTCTTCAGGCAACAGCCGATTTTTCCAACTTGAATAATTTCAAAAATCCAGCGGAAGAGCGCAACATGCCCGACACCAAAGGCCGGGAATCTGACATTGCCGGGACGAAGGTACCCTGGGTAAAAAACTCGGGGCAATGGGATGAGGAGATTTTGTATGTCGCGCATACTTTCACAGGAAACATCATCATCAATAAAGCGCAGGAAATTGTTTACGCTTTGCCTGTTGACAGCACTTCCGGGTATGTGTTAAAAGAAAGATTTGTCGGGGAAACAAAAAAGCGTAATCTCGAAATCCCTTCCGGCGAGAAAAGAAATGCCACCCTTTTCAACTATTTTATCGGCAATGATAAATCTTCCTGGCAAACGAATGTGCCTGCTTATGAGCTGCTGAATCTGGGAGAAACATGGGAAGGTATTGACCTTAAACTCAGGGCACATAACAATAACGTTGAAAAGCTGTTTTATGTAAAACCCAACATTGACCCGGCGTCCATATTAATCGAAATAGACGGCGCCGAGCAACTAAAGTTATCCCCAAAAGGCAAATTGGAGGTACATACTCCTGTCGGCGAAATATTCTATTCTGCGCCTGTGGCTTACCAATGGATAAAAGGTAAAAAGCATGTAGCGAAAGCAGCATACAAAATAATTAAAGCCAGAAAAAACACCTATTCTTTTGCCGTGGAGGATTATGATCCGAATTACGAATTGATCATCGATCCGCTTATCGCTTCCACTTTTATTGGGGATGGTGGCAATGATTGGGGTAATGCAATTGCGGTTGACCAAAGCGGCAATGTTTTTATCACCGGGTATGCCTGGTCTGACAATTTTCCTACCACTGCGGGGAGTTACAGCGAGAGTTTTAATGGCGTAAAAGATGCTTATGTGTCGAAATTCACCAATGACCTTTCCACTTTATTGGTATCCACTTTTATTGGCGGCAGTAGTTGGGATAACGGACTTTCCATCGTCGTTGACGCAACAGGTGAGGTGATCATTACGGGAGCTACCGGCTCCACGAACTTCCCGATCGCAGGTGCCGCTTACGACAACACTTATAATGGAGGCAGCAACGATGTTTTTGTGTGCAAACTGGATAATGACCTTTCTTCGATCATCGTATCCACTTTTATCGGCGGAGGAGACGATGATTATGGCTATGATCTGACCCTTGATAATGATGGGAATGTTTTTGTGACCGGAAGAACAGAATCGACTGATTATCCCACTATCGGTGGTTATGATAATACTTTTAATGGTGGTTTTGAAGATGTATTTGTTTCAAAATTGAATAACGGACTCACTGCTTTATTGGCTTCCACATACATTGGCGGAAGTTCTGATGAAGGAGCGGATGCCATTGTTGCCGATGATGCCGGGAATATTTTTATCTCCGGTTTTACTTACTCCGATGATTTCCCGACCGCCGGAATGCCTTATGATTCGACCCATAACGGTTCAGGAGATATTTTTATAGCTAAATTTGATAACAATCTTTCCGTCCTTTCCGCCGCAACTTTTATAGGGGGTAGCAATTTTGAAGAAAGCCATGCCATAGCGGTGGATTCGGCGCAAAATATTTTTATTGCAGGTTATACCGGTTCTTTGGAATATCCATCGACAACCGGTGTTTACGACGAAGTTTTTAATGGCAACCATGATGCGATCATTACAAAAACAAATAATGACCTGTCTGAAATTCTGGCATCGACCTTTATCGGTGGCGCTGATGATGATAATTGTTATGGTTTGGTCATTGAAAGAGCGGAAAATGTTTTCATCACTGGGATCACCTTTTCAACCGATTATCCCGTGACGGGTAATGCCTTTGACGCTACCCATAATGGAAAACGGGATATTTTTGTTTCCCGCTTTACTTTTGACCTTTCCGCGCTGGTAGAATCGACCTACCTCGGAGGTGTTGACAATGACTGGGCGCTCGACCTCGCCATTGACGATGCCGGTAGTGTCTTCATCGGAGGAGGAACCTATTCCAATGATTTTCCGATCCAGGGCAGTCCTTATGATGATTCCTATAACGGTGGAGAGGATGCGATTATCGCAAAAATAGTAGGTTGCGGCGTGAATGACTTTTGTGATCCTGATCTTACATTCGGCTCCATATTCCTGGATGTTGAACGGGATACCGTCTGCACCCAGGGATGTAGCGCCACCGCCAGCCCTGGACCAATAAGCGAGGGAGGATGTTTTGATTTTCCTTATGCAACCGTGTGGTACACCTTCACGCCCGAATCGGATTGGGATTGTATAAAAATCGTGATTGAAAGCGAAGACCTGCCGCAACCTCACATGGCGGTTTTTCAAGGGGAATGTCCCGGCAATGCTTCTTCAATACCCTTTGCCTGCGACACAGGTTCGGGTGGTCAATTATCGGTTCATCTGGGTGTAGAAGCAGGCACTACCTACTACATTGCGATTTCAGATGGAACCGGAGCAGAGGGTTATTTTGATCTATGTATTGAAAACAGTCCGGCGGATGCGCTTTCTTTGGAAGTTTTTGCCAATGACCTGCAATGTTTTGAAAGCAATGACGGCAGCATTGAACTTACGGTAAATAACGGCACGGGGATGCTGGATTATGATTGGAATGAAGACGCTTTGGACGGTATTTCCAGCATAGACTCTTTATCAACAGGCGCCTATCTCGTTACGGTTACCGATGAGAATAATTGTGTGGCCCGAACGGATTCAATAATCATTTCCCAACCTGACCAGATTTTTGTAACGATAGCATTGGAACCCGACACCAATAAAATCTTATATGGCGACGTGATCCTGGCAAACGCAGTGCCTTCTATCAGCGAAGAAGCTGTTGCAAATATCACCTGGTCACCGCCGCATATTCTGACCGATACGACCGCAGGAAATTTATTTGAGCAACCCGTTTCCCCGCTTTCAAACAGTGATTTATTTGTGATGCTTGAAGACACTTCTGGCTGTTTTGCGTATGATACCACGTTTATTCTGGTGAGTACCGATTTCCCTTTTTACATTCCCAATGCTTTTGCTCCAAATAGCAGCAATGTTGAAAATGCTGTTTTTCGTCCCTTTGTAACCCAAAAAGTGCAGAACATCAATTATATGAGAATCTTTAATCGCTGGGGGGATATGGTCTATGAAGGAAAGGATTTACCATTTGGTGATGATTCGACTGGTTGGGATGGCCGGTTTAATGGGAAGTTGCTCAACTCTGGGGTTTATGTGTTTTTACTCGAAATGGAGTTTATCAATGGAGATGTCAGGAGGTATTCGGGGGATGTTACGCTGCTTAGGTGATGGAGTTGATGCTAAAGGACACAAAGATTTGGTTTGGAAAGAATGGTTGGCTTTACGACGTGCGACGCGAATGCAAGCATAGACGAATAGCTAGCTATTGTTTGTCGACAGTATATGTTATCTGTTCCATCTGGCTTTAGTTTCCCGGCAGTCAAAATGAATCATTTGTTTATTGAAAAATCCGCTTTCATTTTTATAAGTTCCAAGGCCGCCTTTGTCTTTGATTATTTTCTTATCCAAAATTTGATAAACTATATCAACATCATTTGAGTCAGGTTTTCCGTCATTGTTTACATCTAAAACGATTATGTCAATTGCCTGACCCAATTTATGTTTACTTTTCGATGATGCACTTCCAAATTTGGTTAACAAATAATTATCGAGTTGCCATCTTCTGCCACTGATCGCAAATATTTTTGGATTGTAATTATTTAGTCTCAATTCTATCTTTAGTTCTGCATAGTAGTTTTTTACTTGTTCATCAACTCCAATCAATGAATTTGTGTAAAACCAAATTACTCCGACTAAAATTAACAAAACAATCCCAAGCCTCTTAACAAGTCTCATTTTTTCTTATTGTCGACTACAAATTGTATTTGCGCCAATAAAGATAAGTGACACGAGTAATATATACACGACACCGCATAGACCTGCCCGTGTCGTCAGGCGGGTTTCGGATTATAAAAATTAATTCCCGACGTGTCGGGATCGGTATAACTGTTCACTGAAAATTTCGGGAAAAGAAAAATCCGAAATTTATCCGTGAACAAGTATACATAAAAAAAACTCCAACCTTGTGGAGTTTTTTTCTCGAATAAAGATAGTAATACGCTCAATTATCATTTACTCCACCTTCATCATCTTAAACCTTCTGATTACATCCCCCTGCTGCAAGCTCAAAAAATAACTCCCTGCAACAATCGATAATGAACTAATATCCAGTTCCACCTCATTGGATACCGGAATGATCTCCCCGCTTTTGATGGTTTTACCTGAAATGTCATGGATGGAATAATAGACCGGAGCATTACTGCAAAAGTTTGAAATAATGGCTTTTGATGAGGCATTTACCGGATTGGGAAATATCCTGGCAGAAAGACAAGCGGGTTCTACGGGTTCTTTATTAGCAACTACAATGGCATCCGCCACATCGATTCTGATCTCACTCAGGCCATAGCATGAACCTCCATGATTGCTCAGCCCCGTTATCAAAAGATATTGAGCGCTTGTTCCATCAAAATCATAAAGATCAAGGCCTTCATAAGTTGAGGTCCCATCCGCCATTGGAATTTGAAATTCACCTGCCTGAGTCCAGGTCACACCATCGTTTGAAATATCAATAACGATATCTTGCATGCCGTCAGTCAAATAGTCAGGCGCATTCGTATTCCAGATATGCATTTGAAATAACTCATAAGGGTAATTAAAATTATATAGGATCCAATGCGATTCGCCTCGCACAGGGTTTGGATTCATCGATGTCTCACAGGAAATCCAGCCGTCATACCAGGTGGTATTATGCCGGTCGAGAAAGCACTGCGCAGAAATATGGGTATAAGCAAAAACTAGGATGATTATTATTGTTTTTTTCATTGTTTTAAATTTTAAACGTTTAACACTAGAAATCGCAAGTCAGACTATATCTTTCTGGCATCCATTGTCTAACATCTGATATCTTACATCTGTCGTCTGTTATCTGACCTCTACAAATTCATAAAACCCAATGGAGGCGGAGTTGACCCCGTATCGTAAAAATTACCGATATTCGGAAACAAGGTACTCAGGTCCGATGGGCTAACGCCAAACCACAATGCCAATTCGGCGAAATAGGAATCATTGGCGGTCGTAGGGATCAGTACACCATTATGCACTTCGTAGTTACTTCCCAAAGCGAGAGAGGGGAATGTTCCATACATATCGCCGCCCTTGATGTCACCGCCCATCACCAATGCGTTGCCGCCCCAGGCGTGGTCACTTCCGTTGCCGTTGGAGGTCAGGGTCCTTCCGAAATCTGAAATCGTAAAGGTCGTTACGGAATCAAACATGCCTATTTCATTCAGGCCATTGTGGAATTCATAGAGTGCATTATCCACGACCGTCAGGTTTCTTTCGTGGGAATCCAGCAATTCTCCGTGCATATCCCAGCCACCCATTTGTACAAAGAATATTTGGCGTTTAAAACCTAAAATATCACGAGCCATGATCACTTCGGTTATTCGTTTAAAGCTTTGTGAAATCCGGTTGTCGGAAAAGAAGGTGCTCAATGGACCGATCTGAGCCATCGCTGCCCTGAATTCAATACTTCCGTCAAGGCTTCTTTTCAGAATATCTGTATAGGTCTTTTTGTACATATCGGGATGATCTACTCCGAGCAAAAGATCGATGCCTTCTTTCCTTTTAGCATCAAAAGGAGTCGATGGCGATTCATATCCGATAATTCCGGGACTGCCGCCATACGGGTCGATGGCAAATTCAACCAGGGTTTCTCCGTATTGAAAAATATTTGTTCCGGCCAGGGAAATATTCATCGATACATTCTGATTGGTGTTCATATCGTTGAGCAAATCCGCCATTCTACCACCCCAACCGAATTGCGTTCTGACATGAGGCTTACCTGTCTGGCAGTTTTTTATTTGATCAGAATGGGAAAAAAGTCCCAAAGGTATCGGAGCGCTTCCATTTTGATAGGCAGCTTTTGTCGTAGGCTCTATCAAAGGCCCCACATTATTGATAAAAGACACTTTACCCGTATTGAACAATTGATGGATATTACTCATCGCAGGATTCAAACCATATTGTTTCCCGTCGCTGGTTACAGGGGTGATCGGCAGCAACTCATTTTGAGCAATGGCCAGGTCTGATCGCGTGACTGCATATTCGTCGTATTCCGGATTGCCGCGAGGCACAACCATATTAAAAGAATCGTTACCACCGGCAAAGAAAAAACAGACGATGGCTTTGTAATCGTTCGAAAAGAGGTTTGCCGAATTATTAAGAAAAGCAGCATTAATGGCCTTTAACTGAGTAATGGAAGATGCCGTTGTAATACCCAAAGCACCTAAACCGAATTCTTTTATAAAACTTCTTCTTGATTTATGTTTCATATTCCTTCTTGATGGTTTAATGGTTTATTTTAAAATGGTATAATCAGCGCTGATCGCCATTAAATAGATAGTTAATTTCACTTTTTCATACGGGTCGGTCATGGGGTCAACAATGGTCGTTATGATTTGCCGGGTGTCGTCTTTGAGCATTCCATTAGTCAGTAAAATATCCAGGTAGTTGATAAGGGCTTCCGTATCTGCCGCATGCGTTATGGCCTCATCAAGATTGGTAAAAACGATATCCTCATCACCATCTCTTGATCGTAAAAGCGTTTCGTTGACGGTCCATTCGTTGACAAAATTCACAAAGCCGATACTGGTATTTGCATTAAACACCTGAAATTCGGGCGCAACATAACCCTGACTGGCAATAGGACCAATCGGCTGAAAATCTGGCCAGTAAAAATTGAAAACGGAAAAAGAATACATCGGATGTTGTCCGGCGCCATTGTTATAGTCCTCGCCTTCATTCCAGAATTTTCCATCTTCGCTGATACCGCCTAAAGCTCTTGCAAAATGCGTGTATCGGATGATCGGTTCTTTCAGTTTACCCTGAACAGGGTCATTGTACCATCCACAGGAACGCGCTTCTTCATCCAATAAAATTGCCTTGATCACTGCTTTCATATCACCTCTGACACCAGCACCATTATCATTAAATGCAGCAGCAACACGGGAGACATACGCAGGGGAAGGATTGGATTTTATCAATCGCTGAATCAATTGCTGTCCAATAAATGGCCCGACATTCTGGTGATTGAACAGATGATTGATAGCTGCATTTATATCTTCCATTCCTGATTGTCCGGCAGGAACCACAAAACCGTTTAATAAATATTTCGCACCGGGTTCGTGATATTCATCGTACATCGCCATCGGTTCAGCCATGTCTATCTTATTGGGACCCATTCCAAATTCGGCCGGTACAACAGTATCTTGCATTTCAACGGTTGCACTGCCTCCCAGCCCGGTCCATATTTTCGCAAACTCCGCAATGTCATCATTATCGTAAGTCGGAATGTCATTACCCTGATTATCCTGCATTCGGGTGCCATCCTGATTCAATTCGTACAAGCCTATGGTGAACAACTGCATCATTTCCCTTGCATAGTTTTCATCAGGATGAATGTACTGGGCAGGGTTTGATTTTGGATTATTAAGGTGGGTCAGAAAAACACCCATGCAGGGATGCAGGCTCACATCCCTCAAAAGATCCTCAAAATTTCCGAAGGCATTTTCAGCCAGCATATCGTAATAGCTTGCCACGCCCTCGCCATAGTTTTCCAATTCTGATTTGAAAGAAATGACAAAGATCTCACTGAGGGCAAATGCAATTCGCTGTCTCAAAAGGTCATCATTGGTCATATTGACCTGCCACCAGGCGTAGTCAAAATGCTCATTGGTAGGGAGTTCAGGAAAATCCAGAGAGTCCCCTCCGGCAGCGAGATGGCGCAGATAGGTCGTATCGTAGATTTCCTGGATAAGCGGTCGAATATATGTCGGAGGCAAAGCAAATTGTTGATCGATCCATGTTTCAAAATCCAGTTTCGCTACGGAATCGATAGTCATTCTGTCGGCTCCCATGGTGGCCTGGGCCAGGAAGCGGCCGGCATCGATTAGTTTTCCAGTAAGCCCTGGAATGGCCAAAGTGTTTGATCCTTTTGCCACTTCTTCAAAACCGGGAGGCTGAAAATCACTGCTCGTGGTTACGGTAATGTTTTGATCATGTCCTCCTCCTATGTAATCACCATAGGTTTGAGCGGACAGCATCATGGAATAGCATAATAAGGGTAATAGGATGAAAACTCTCATAGGCGTAGTGCTAAAAAGTGAAAAAATACCTGAATTCTAAAACTTAGGAATGAGGCAAGCTGACCCAAGCCTCTTTAATCTGAATAAAATCTCAATGGATAAAATGAACTTTGGAAGAAGCGCGATCAACTACCTCTTCCAGGTCATCTTGTTTCATGTCAATGTCCAATTGGTGCAAGTATTTACAGGGAAATTTGTATCTGAGGAGAGCAACATAACAAGTGTAATTGTGTGCCATTTTTGCTATGAAATTCTATTCTTTTATACTTGTTCACGGCAAATTTCGGATTTTATTAATCCCGAAATTTGCCGTGAACAGTTATACCGACTAAGCATAGATTATTTTTTAAATCCGAAATCTATGCGGTGTCGTGTATAATATTATTTAATCTCATTAATGTTTTCTACGTAGAATTTATTTTGTGAGCGCACAATTATAAAAAGTTAAATGTATGGCTATGGAATTGGTAATGGTGAGATAAGAACTTTCGGGTGGGAAGCTATATTAAACAGGTGCCCTTTCAGGCACAACGAAGCCTTAGTTGTTTAAATTGGCAGGATGGTGCAACACTGGCTTCATTGTTGGCTTTCCAGGCGCAACGAAGCCAGTGTTGTTGGTGGCAGTTTTTGCATTACTCTAAGTTATTATTTTTTAATGATTCAGATTCAATTGAACTTAACTGATTCTCGGTTCGTTCTGTTTGTGAAAGTTCATTGAAAAGTTGCCTAGCCATACGGTTCATACGGTGTTTGGTTCAATTCCAAAATTGATCGTTGGTGTGTTATTTTTATTACTAAATTATTCATTTAATTTTTTTAAAAATTATAAAAACATGAAGGTAAATAACTGTTTCAAATTTAGCACATTAGTTTTCAAATCTTTGTTTGACTCAATTCTTCAATTTTCACCAGCAATCTTCGTTGGCGCACTGTATGGCTAGGCAACTTTTTCTTTGCTTAGATTCTTTCGTTTCTCGTCTAAAATTTTCCTCAAAAACTTGGATAATTGTTCCTCAATTTTTAGCTGTTTTTTCAATTGCCACCAACGCACGGCTATACCTGACGTGCCAGCAAATTCGCCGTGAGCGTAGGCTTGGAGCGAATTTGCCGTGGGCTGGGATCGCTGGCATGTGTGTATACCATTGTTATAGGGCGTTTAAATTAGATTGCTTTAGTTTTCGAATTATTAACTCAACAATTTTATCAATTCCTGTATTTTCAAATGAAATATAACCTATGGTTTCGTGTAGCCCAGGAATAGCAGTATTATCTAATCTGATGGGAAGAATATATTCATTTTGTTCTCTAAAAGCTCTTGCTTGTGCGCTTTGTCTTTCTAAAGTTGTCCAACTTTTATTTGCATAGTTTTTTGACAATAACATTACGCAGAATCTTGCTGATTCACTATAAACTTTAGTTAAATACTCATAAAGATTTTTACCCCATAAATTTTCTTCCTCAAAATTATCATAAAATACTCTTGCCCCAGATTCATTTAACTTATTCGCAATTGATTCAGCTATTTTTCGATCTTCTCCAGCAAACGAAATTACAATATCGTATTGGAATTCTTCATTAATATTACTTTCAGAGATAATTGTTGGGTTTTTATGTTGTTCATAAGATTCTTTCTTGATTTGATTTATACTTCTAATCCCTGAACTAGTAATGTAAAAGTATCCATCTTCAATTGGTGTTGACGAAATATTAATATCTTTCAAAAGATTTTCTTCGATCAATAGAGAAACGTTAAAATAAAATTGATCTATTGGAATACCGATAATTTGGCAAAATCCCTCGTTAGGAAAAGGTTGTCCTTGGTAATCTAATGGGTTAGATTTTCTTTGATTTGCTAGAGCAGTCAATAACCTTTCTTGAATCTGATCATCTTCCATTAATATAAAACCAGAATTTAGGCTATCAACAGTTATTTCCTGATGATATTCTTTCCCATGTTCATAAAGGGCTGAAGTAATTCTTGCTTTTGCCTTTGAAAAAGTTCGTTTCTCTAGATCAGGCGTTGGATCATGAAACCTATTTTTATGCTTTACGGTAATTGCCATCCCTGTAATTGAAGTTATTTCTGTGAATAGTCTATCTGTTTCTCTTTTTATATTCTTAGGTTCAACAGATACCCTATAAAAATACTGATCTTTAAATACAGGCTCTAAATCACCGATCAGATTTAAGTTATTAAACTCTTCGTTTTTCATCTATTATTTTTTTAATGCCCTATAACGTCAGGTATGCATTGTTGGTGGCAGTTTTCTATTTAATCTATGTTCCAATATGCATCAGGATTCCCGTCCAAGACATCATCAATAAAATTATCACTTAAACCTGCTTCGTCTTGGGCATAAGTACCTGAATATCTTCCATACGATTCTCTTTCATAGTAATCATCATGTTCTAGTTCTTCTTCTGATGGTTCTGAATATCGGTGAATTTTAATTTGTCCATTTTCTAGAGTGGCATACAAATCATGACTTAAATATCTTATATCTCCATTTTCGTCATAATAATAATCTCGTTGCTCAGCTTGATACTTAGATTCATAGATATAATTACTCGAGGAGTAGCCATCCTGAAACTCATATTCTACTAAAATCTCTTCATTTAAAGATATTTTTCCAAACATTTTTACAATTACGGAATTTCCGAAGTCAAAATTTTTTGACTTAGAGCCAAATTCTTCCCATTCAACAATTTGGATATGAAATCCTCCTGGAGGAAAGTTACCCCTCCACCAATACTTTGAAATAATTTCTTGAGGAAGCCTCTCTTTAAATT
>CAZKDA010000101.1:0-16545 GCA_964551455.1 uncultured Saprospiraceae bacterium | reverse complement strand
TTCGCAGGATATGGTACTCGGCTTGTATTTTCTGACCAAAGAAAGGAAATCGATCGAAGGAAATAAGGTGCGCGGGGAAGGTAAAGTTTTCTATTCCCCGGAAGAAGTCGTCATCGCTTACAACGAAAATCAGGTCGATCTTCACGCTTCTGTCAAAGTAAGAGTTAATGTCGAAAATGAAGAAGGCAAATTTGTCAAACAGCGCGTGGATACAACCGTAGGCAGGGTGATCTTCAACCAGGTCGTACCTGCGAGCATTCCTTTTGTCAATAAACTCCTCACGAAGAAAAACCTGAAAACAGTCATCAGCGATATTATCAGCCGAACGGACTTTGCCGTTACAGCAAACTTTTTGGATGATATCAAAGAACTGGGATTCCTGTGGTCGTTCAAAGGCGGATTGTCATTCAACCTCGGAGATCTGATCACGCCGACGGTCAAGGCCCAAACCTTGGAAAATGCACAGCTTGAAGTAGATGAAGTTTGGGATAACTACAACCTCGGTTTGATCACGAACAACGAACGTTACAACCAGATCATCGACAAATGGACCTTTGCGGACAACCGCATTACCGACAACCTGATGAAAGAATTGTCAGAACACAAGCAGGGTTTCAACTCGGTGTACATGATGCTCGATTCCGGGGCGCGGGGTTCAAAACAACAGATCAAGCAGCTTTGTGGTCTCAGGGGATTGATGGCCAAGCCAAGAAAGTCAGGTGACACTGGCGGCGCTATCATCGAAAACCCAATCCTGGCAAACTTCCTCGACGGATTGTCGGTTTTGGAATATTTCATATCCACACACGGCGCCCGTAAAGGTCTGGCCGATACAGCCCTGAAAACTGCCGACGCCGGTTATCTGACCCGCCGTTTGGTTGACGTTTCCCAGGATGTGGTGATCAACGAAGAAGATTGCGACACCCTGCGTGGCATTGACACCGTAGCTTTGAAAGACAATGAAAAAGTAATTCAGAACCTGGCCGACCGTATTGCCGGAAGGTTTACCTTACACGATGTTATCCATCCGGTGACGGACGAAGTGATCCTGAAAGCAGGTGAATATATTGGCGATAAAACGGCTGCTTACATCGAAAACGAAGGCATTGAATCCGTTACGATCCGCTCGGTACTGACCTGCGAGTCCAGCAAGGGCGTTTGTACAAAATGCTATGGCAAAAACCTGGCTACAGGCCGTGTTGCCGAAAAAGGAGACGCCGTAGGTATTATCTCGGCGCAGTCTATCGGTGAGCCTGGAACACAGTTGACGCTTCGTACCTTCCACGTGGGTGGTATTGCTTCGGTTTCCAAAACAGAATCCGAATTGACTTCAAAATTCACCGGAAGGGTTGAGTTTGACGGTATTCGTACCACACCTTCGGTCGATGATGAAGGAAACAAAGTCCAGGTTGTATTGTCAAGAGCCGGTGAAATGAGGATACTTGATCCCAACTCCACCAAGCAGTACTCCTCCTCACACATTCCTTATGGATCGACGCTTTACATCAAAGACGGACAGACGATCAACCGTGGCGACCTGATCTGCGAATGGGATCCATTCAATGCCGTGATCGTTTCCGAATTTAAGGGAGTGACCAAATACGATGGTGTTGAAGAAGGTTCTACTTACCGCGTAGAGCGGGACGATCAGACCGGATACGTGGAAAAAGTTGTTGTTGAAAGTAAAAACAAGCGGATGATCCCGACTATCCAGATCGTGGATCCGAAAAGCGGAGATATCCTCAAAGTTTACAACCTTCCGGTTGGCGCTTACATTTCAGTCGAAGACGGCGCAGAAGTCAAAGCAGGGCAAAAGATCGTGAAGATTCCCCGAAACCTTGGAAAGATCCAGGACATCACGGGGGGGCTGCCGCGTGTTACCGAGCTTTTCGAAGCCCGTAATCCTTCTAACCCGGCTGTTACTTCCGAGATCGATGGCGTCATCTCTTTCGGAAAGATCAAACGCGGTAACCGGGAAGTTTTTGTGGAAGATGAAAAAAGCGGTCAAAAGCGAAAATATCTCATCGGACTTTCCAAACACATTTTGGTACAGGAAGGCGACTTCGTCCGTGCAGGTATGCCGCTCTCCGATGGTGTGATCGCTCCGCGTGATATTCTGAATATCAAAGGCCCTTTTGCTGTACAGTACTATCTGGTCAATGGCGTTCAGGAAGTTTACCGTTCGCAGGGTATCAACATCAACGACAAACACATCGAGGTGATCGTTCGCCAGATGATGCGTCGCGTTCAGATCGAAGATGCCGGCGATACTACTTTCCTCGAAGGCGAAGCGGTTGATAAATTTGAGTTTTTACAACAAAATGACTGGATCTACGACAAAAAATTCGTCACGGATTCCGGAGAATCAAATAAACTCAAACCCGGACAGTTGGTTACGCTCAGGCAACTGCGAGAGGAAAATTCTTACCTCAAGCGCAACGATAAGAAGCTGGTACAATACCGCGATGCGATTGCCGCCACTTCAAGCCCCTTGTTGCAGGGTATTACAAAATCTTCACTCGGAGTGAGCAGTTGGATTTCAGCAGCATCATTCCAGGAGACGACCAAAGTGCTTAGCCACGCAGCAATTGGCGCTAAGGAGGATTACCTCGCCGGCCTGAAAGAAAACGTGATCGTCGGCAAGAAAATCCCTGCCGGTACCGGTTTGCCGGAATACCGTTCGCTTTGGGTCACCAGCAAAGAAGCCTACGAAGCCGGACAGGCGCGTAGAGCACACATGGAAGAAATGGAAGAAGTGGAAGATTAATGCAGAAATGATTAAACTGAAAAAGGGGTTTTCCGGTTTCGGAAAGCCCTTTTTTGTTTTTAAGTGAGAAATAAATTACTTTTTGAAATTGGGAAAATTTGGAAACTGCATAGCCTGATCTGTATAAACCTCCATGTACCTGCCGATGTATTTTCCGATGATATCGAATTCGAGATTTACAGAATCGCCGGGTTTGAGGCTTTTGAAGTTGGTATGTTCAAAAGTATAAGGGATGATCGCTACTTTGAATGACTCCGCTGACGGCTCGATTACGGTCAGGCTCACGCCATTGATGCAGACAGAGCCTTTGTGAACCAGCAGAGTTGCGGAATCCGGCGGAAAACGAAATTCAAAATACCAGCTTCCTTCTTTTTTTTCAATCCCGGTACACTGGCCGGTGGCATCGACATGCCCTTGCACGATATGGCCGTCGAGCCTGGATGAAGGGAGCATCGCGCGTTCAAGGTTAACGGTATCGCCGGGTTTCAATTCTCCCAGGTTGGTTCTTTTCAGCGTTTCTTCGATGGCAGTTACGATGTGAGTATCGTTTTCAATGGAAACCACCGTGAGGCAAACGCCGTTGTGGCTGAGGCTTTGATCGATCTTCAGCGCGGAAGAAATTGGAGAAGCAATGGTAAAATGATAATTGCTGCCTTCTTTTTCAATTTGTTTTATCGTTCCGGTTTGTTCTATTATTCCTGTAAACATAAAACTGTTTTGGCATTGTTGGAAAAACACATCATCTGCCTCTGACCAAATGTATAAATCCGGTTAACAACTCCTGGCCGGGTACAACGCCGCTGACCCGCTGCTCAAAAACAGTACAGGTATAATGATAAACTCCCTCGGCAAGGTCTTCTCCGCGAAGGTTTTGGCCATTCCAGTTGATATCGGGATCGGTCGTTTCAAAAACTTTTTCACCCCAGCGATTGTAAATGGTTATTTCGATATGATCGACAAAACAATAGGGGTACGGAATGAAGAGGTCATTGGCGCCATCGCCATTCGGCGTAAAAGCATTAGGCAAATTATAGATCGGGCAATTGTCCAGGCAAACGATATTGCTGAACGCACTTTCATTGAGGAAGGTATCGACGGCAGTGACGGCATAACAACCGGCAATTCCAACATCGGGTTTGTGCTCATAAGTTGTGATCCCGGAATTGGTGATCGTTTCGATCAATTCAAATTCACCGCCTTCCACACTTGCAAAATAGATGTTGTAAGTAACGACATCGTCAGTCTCTACGCACAACTCCATCGGGTTTTTCCAAACAAGGGTATTTCTTAGGTTATCTTCCGATTCACAGATTAAGATCGTAGGGTTGTTGACCTGGTTGCAAATATTGGTGGCCTGAAGGGTTGGCGGGCATGGTGGAATGGTGTCGAGTGGAGTGCCGCAGGCTTCCTGCGAATCATTGAACAACGGAGAAACGACCCGTACAATGTTGTAACTGCCTATTGATGTTACATAATAACAGTATTCTATACCATTGACAAGGCCTTGCTGATCGGAATAAAAAGGCTCGGTAACGGTGGCTATCGAATCCCAGTTGCCCATCGTGTTCCTCCGGTAAACGGTATATTCCGAATTATCCCAGGGTACGAGATAGTCCCAACTCAGGTTGTTGGTTTCATCGGTGGAGGCGATGCTCAGGAACACGGAAGAAGCGGCAGCCGAATGCCCCAGCAGTTCATCGCTATTGATATAAAAAGCAATAATATAACTGTAAGGTCTCGACCAGGTATCGAACCCCGAATCATAAAACATGGTATCGTTGGCGTGAGCAAAAAACTGGCTGGTAAACGAAGCGCCGGGAACAGGTTGAAAATCGGCCAGGTTTTCCGTGATTCCGGGAGCTTTCAGCAATTCGTAAGTATAAGGCCCCGGATTTTGCAGGGTATCCAGGTCTTCCTCAAGCGGCTTTGTCCAGCGGATATAAATTTCACCGTTTGCAACATCGGTTTCTTCAATGCTTACGTTGGTAATGAGCGGAATATCGCGCCTGAGTTGTACGCAAACTTCATCAGAAGCAAGGCCTTCCACTTTGTTGAATGGAAAACCCGCAGGAGAAGTGCGTGCAAATTCAGCCTGAACGCGGTAGCAATAAGTCCTGCCCCGCTGTACATCGGTATCCACGAAAAAATACCTGCCGCCGGCAAGGTTTTTTATAGGTTGGGGAGTCATTTTTCTAAACCCCTTTCCGGTAAGTCCCGGATCGCAGGTATCCAACACAAAATTGCTGTCTTCTTTCCGCCAGACGGTAAATCCGCGGAAATAATTCATCGCCGCATCCTCGCAGATATACGGGCTTTCCCACGATAATTCAACCTGTTCGTTTACAGGCTCTGCATGGAGGTCTTCAGGGGGCGGGCCTACTATTTTTATTCTGACAACTTTTATAGTAGAAAGATAAAGCGTATCGTTGATCAGGAAATTATCCTCTGCGCGGAATACCACGGTATAGAATTGATCGGCAATGTGTTCGCATTGTGTGTCCCACCTGAAAACGCCGGTCAAAGGCTGATCCTGAAATCCGGGAGCGACTGAAAACGTAGCCGGAACTATATCCAACCCGAATGGCGCTCCAAAGGCAGCGAGACTTACCTTTTGCGTGGATTCGGACAGGGGAGCCGTTGCCACCACATCAAACTCGATAACCTCTCCGGCAATTACGCAGATCTGGTCGATGGTTTCGATCTCAGGAGGTATGTTGTCGCATTGGTGTACCAGTATCTGCATATCCCGCATCAAGGTGTCGATGGGGTTTCCGTTGCGAAAAGAGATAATGATCATGGCGATATTATACTCGCCGGCAACTTGTGGAGTTTCCCAGTAAAAATCTCCGGTTGCCTCATCAAAAAAAATCTCATTGGGGCCGGTCGGATTGGGAGGATTGATCTGGTCGGGAAGCACGTAACCGGGAACCGGGGCATTGATTCCCTCCATAGGTACAACAAGTCGGTATGCCAGGCTATCGCCGTCGGGATCGTAAGCGCCCGGATTGTGTAAAAAGGGTTGGCCGACACAGGCAATATCAATGGGCGGGAATGTTAAAATCGGTGAACTATTCGGCCCGGTGAAGTTCACATCAAAAAATGTAATTGTAGTCTGAATATGAAAAGGGATATTAATGGAGTTCGGTATGTTGAGAATTCCGGCATTCCGGTTGGGGTCGGTCATAGAAATGGTGTATGTTGTCTGCCCGGGATAGGAATGTACTTTGACGTATAAATTCATCTTGGTATCATTGGGAAGCAGTGTACCATTGCCATTGACACGCCCGATCCGTTCAATGTTGCCATCTCCCCAGTTGATATCCAGCGTATCCCGGTCAGCCGCTGTGCTGCTTGCCTTTGTATAAGTGGTGATGGTACACCTGATGGTGAGCGGAGCGATGACTTCGTAAGTGATCTCGCCGGCGCGGTTGTGCGTAGCCAGCCCGTTTTCAGTGAAGACAAAGACAAAAAGAAGGGTGAGAAATGTAAGTGAAACCGGTATATTTCGATACATGCGATTATTTTTTTTTAAAAATAGAAAATTAAATAAAGAAAGGCTGTATAATCGCTGACATAGCTACTCAAATTAAAC
The DNA here is from genome assembly GCA_964551455.1 of uncultured Saprospiraceae bacterium. Taxonomy (GTDB): domain Bacteria; phylum Bacteroidota; class Bacteroidia; order Chitinophagales; family Saprospiraceae; genus JAHDHW01. The sequence goes on along the minus strand of CAZKDA010000101.1, from coordinate 10,186 downwards.
GGTGGTTTATTGCAAATAGTTTGAAGTTCGTGGTTTGAAGTTCATAGTTTACCGAAACTACAAACTGTAAACCTCGAACCCCGACTGGCCCCGATCGGTCGGGACTGGTCGGGGCAGGCTAAAAATCAAAAACTTTTCAAAGTCTTTCGAGGCATTTTTCCAGGCTGGCTTTCCAATGTGGGATTTCGATGCCGAAGGTTGTTTTGATCTTCGTTTTGTCCAGCACACTGTATGGGGGTCTTTTGGCTGGGGTGGGGTAGGCTTCTGTTGCGATTTTATTGACTTTGCAATCGATCTTTTTGATGTGGAAAATAGCTTCGGCGAACTCAGCCCAGTTGGTTTGACCTTCGTTGCTATAATGAAATATTCCCGTGAGCCTTTCTTTTTCAACCTTTCCGTTTTCCACTTTTTGAATGATCGTCAACAGCGTTTCGGCGAGATCAGCGGCATAAGTCGGAGTACCGGTTTGATCCGAAACGACGTTGATCTCATCCCGTTCTGTTCCGAGGCGGATCATCGTTTTTACAAAATTATTCCCAAAAGCGGAATAAACCCACGATGTGCGGATGATGGTGTAAAGCGGGTCGATCTGCATGGCAATTTCATCGCCAACCCTTTTTGTGTGTGCATAAATGCTTTGCGGATGTGTGGCATCGGTTTCCCGGAAAGGCCTGCTCTGATCGCCGTGATAGACATAATCGGTGGATAACTGAAAAAGGTGTACCCCATATTTGCGGCAGCTATCTGCCAGGTTTTTAACACCTGTTACATTGATCCTGTATGCGATTTCCGGTTCCGACTCTGCTTTGTCCACCGCAGTGTATGCTGCGCAATTGATACAATAATTAAAATGTTGATTGGCAAAAAATACTGCAACAGCCTGTTCATCCGTAATGTCGAGATCGTTTTTTGAAGCAAATACAAAACGAAACTCCGGGAACGATGGCGCCAGCGTTTTCAGTTCCTGCCCTACCTGGCCATTTGCACCTGTTACGAGGATAGTTGTCAAAGTTGTAAAGTTGTGGAGTTGTAAAGTTGTGGAGTTGTAATTGCAGGTTTTTAACCCCTAACCCCTAACCTTTCCCTCATCTGGCTTTGAAAAACTTCATTTTATATTCCGGGTTGACATTTCCTTTTCTGATATTTTCGAGTTTTCGTTTTACCAGTCGTCGTTTGATGGGTTTGAGTAATTCTGTGAAAAGGATGCCGTCGATGTGATCGTATTCGTGTTGGATGACCCTGGCATTCATGCCGGTGAACAATTCTTCATGTTCATTGAAATTTTCATCCAGATAACGGAGCCGGAGTTGGGCAGGCCGGTTGACATCGCCTCTGACATCGGGGATGCTCAGGCAGCCTTCTTCAAAATCCCAGGGGTCGCCGCCTTCTTCAATTTTCTGTGCGTTGATGAAAACTTGTTTGACACCTTTGCCTTCGTCTTTTTCCTCCATCATCTGCTCTGAATCGACGACGAACAACCTGATGGGCAGGCCGATCTGGGGAGCAGCCAGCCCTACTCCCTGCGCATGGTACATGGTTTCCCACATGTTGGCGATCAATTGCTCCAGGTCGGGATAATCCTTGTCAATCGGCTGGGCAACTTTTTTCAGAACAGGCTGCCCGAATGCAAATATTGGTAAAATCATTTTTTAAAATAATAGTTAACTTCCGTTTCTCCGGCTTTCTAAAAATTCCTGCAAAATAAGCACTGCACTGATCTTATCTACCAGGCTTTTGTCGCGTCTTTTCTTTTTCCTGGCGCCACTCTGGAGAATGATCTTTTTAGCATCCGAAGAAGTGAAGCGTTCATCCTGCCTAACAACTTTTATTGCCGGAAAAAGTTTATTGACCTTACGGATAAAATCATTTATCGCCGGCTCCAAGCCGGTTGGGTTTCCGTCGGCATGCAACGGCATTCCCACCACGATCTCCGAAACTTCTTCGTTGTCGGTATAGTTTTTCAAAAAATCGAATATTTCACTCGTCGGAACAGTATCCAGGCCATTGGCTATGATCTGCAAAGGGTCGGTAACCGCTATGCCTACACGCTTCATTCCGTAATCAATGCTCATTATTCTCGACACGACGCAAAGATAATGAATTTGCCAATTTTCAAAGCCACCGTTTTCATAATCATACCCCCTAAAAAAGCAATCCCCCTCTGCACTTTAGCAGAGGAGGACTATCCCAAAACCGTTTTAAAATAAATCTCTAAACAGTTACCATTAATATAATTACCCAAATTCTTAAATTTCTTCTTATCCAGGCCGGATCAGACATGCTGAAATACCTGAAAAATTTCCATAGCTGAAAATTAATCCCATTGGATACTCAAGGCAACAAATATTTTGGAGATAGAAAACTGCGTTGAAGAAATCGTGTTGTTATTTCCGCAGTCGAGAGAGGAGGCTGATTGGTAGAAAGTTGATATTGTTTGGGTTATAAATGTTCATGCGTCCGGAAATCCTCTCTTTACTTAAAAGTAAATGATTATCCTATCATATAAAAATTATAATTTGTCGTTCGGTATATGGGAAAAATAACTTGTAATAACAAGGAAAAAAAACAATTATAAATAATCTATTTCCTTACTATGTACCACAAATATAAAGCATTATATCCAAGCGATTTATACCCCAAAAATGGTATTTTAAATATTGAATATTTATTCATCTAAATAAATTTAATACTTAAAATAAACAAATGTTTTGCAACTTGCTGTTTATCAGTGAAATAAAAACCTATTTTATTCAACTATAATTTCTTTTTGGTGGATTTTGAGTTAGTCCATTTGAAGGCTCAGGTGGCCGTAAACGATACAATTTAACATTTAAAAGCTGTCAATTACCCCCTCAAATTCATCATATTTTCCAGGTTATCGTTTTGGCTTTACAATCGTATTTCCCAATATCGATTCCCAATAACTTAAACTTCAACAATACTTTTCAACACAGGGAATGATTTTTTAGTTATAGAATTATGCAGGAAAAATCTACTGATTCTGTAAATTTGTGGCCAACACCCGGAGCATAGTACAATCAGCTATCTTTTTTAACTGCCAACCCAAACTTTCAACACATCACTCCCTGACCGTTCCCAATGTTCATCCACTGATTTTCAATGGATAGAAGTTCCTGCTGCAAATAAATCAATCTGCAATTACCCCCAATTTTGTTGTATGCCAATGGCAACCAATTTGTAGAAAAATGAGTACAACTTCTAATAGCATCCAGCGTAAAAAAGCAGAAAAATCCGTTTTTTTACGCCAACCTTATATAAGTAAAATGTTAGAAAAAAATTAAAATCCTGGAATAATGAATAGACATGGTTTAAACCTGTTAATCCTTTTTCTTATAATAGCTGGCTGCGGTGGAGATACGACCCCCGCCTCTGAATCGGTTCGGGAGGATCCATCGCCACTTTACACGCTTTTAACACCCGAAAATACCGGGATTCATTTCAGCAACGATCTCAATGACGACGTTAATGATGAATCTAAAAATATTCTTTCTTTCGATTATTATTACCACGGAGGCGGTGTAGCCATTGGTGATATCAATAACGATGGCCTGGAAGATATTTTCCTTACGGGAAATGAAGTTCCGAACAAGTTATACCTCAATAAAGGCAACATGGTCTTTGAAGATATTTCCGAAAGTGCTGGTATCAATGCGGGTAAAAAATGGTCAACCGGAGTGACTATGGCTGATGTTAACGGAGATGGAAACCTAGACATTTATGTTTGCCAGGGTGGTTCTCCAAATTTGCCCTGGTCTGAAAAAGCTAACCTTCTTTACATCAACAAAGGCGATGGTACTTTCGTAGAACGCGCCAGGGAATATGGACTGGACAACTCTAACATCAGTATCATGGCTGTGTTTTTTGACTACGACAAAGATGGCGACCTCGATTGCTTTGTTCTGAATGAATCTAAATACACCTGGGTTGTTCATAAAACGGTTTTTGAAGACCTCAAAAAAAAGGAAAACCTCCTTCGGGCCAGTTGCAGCCTTTATAGAAATGACAACGGTAAGTTTGTAAATGTCACCGAATCTGCGGGTGTTTTGGGTTGGGCCTTCGGACTGGGTGTGATCACCAGCGACTTTAACAACGATGGCTGGCCTGACATCTATGTCGCCAATGACTATTCGGTTCCGGATTTTATGTTTATCAACAATGGTGACGGTACATTCACTGACCAGATCAAAGAAAAAACCAAACAGGTTTCTTTCTTCAGCATGGGCTGTGATGTGGCTGATATCAACAATGACGGCTTCCAGGAAATCGGCGTTGTGGACATGGCCATCGCTGATCACTTTCGGTCCAAAACCCTTATGGCTTCCATGAACACGGATATCTTTTGGTATTATATCAACCAGCTCGACTATCAGTACCAATACATGTTCAACACCCTCCAACTCAACAACGGCAACGGCACTTACAGCAATATCGCAAACACTGCCGGGCTGGCTAAAACAGACTGGAGTTGGGCAGCGCTTTTTATGGACATGGACAACGATGGCTTCAAAGATTATTTTGTGACAAACGGATATAGAAGATATACACGCGACAACGATTTCCGAATCGAGTTGCAAAAACTAAAGGATAAACATGGCGGAACAGTTCCCAGCCACCTGAGACAGGAAATTTACGACAAAATGCCAACAATCAAACTGGCTAACCAGGCTTACCAAAATAGCGGCAACCTTTCCTTTTTGGATAGAGCCGCTGAGTGGGGTTTCGACCATGCTTCATTCTCCAACGGCGCCGCCTATGCCGACCTCGATAACGACGGCGATCTCGACATTGTCGTCAACAATATTGACGAAAAAGCTTTTGTCTATCAAAACAATGCCCGGCAGATCAATGGAAACAACTTTTTAAGTGTTCAATTGAAAGGCAGGACACCCAAAACCCCGATCTTTAACACGGTAGTGACCATCCACTACGGCGATGAAATGCAACACCTCGAATATCTCAACGTCAGGGGCTTCCAATCTTCCGTCAGCAATAATCTGCATTTCGGTCTTGGAAAAGTCAGCGCCATCGATCGCCTGGAAGTTACCTGGCCGGACGACACAAAACAAATTCTCGAAAATATTCCCGTGAATCAGAAGTTGGTTTTAAACCAAACCGATGCCACTCCTTTTGAAGATAATACATCGGAGCCAGTTGCTTCAGTTTTGACGGAAGTCGATCCCAAAGCGCTGGGCATTGATTTCGTCCACAAAGAGAATCTATATAATGATTTTCAAAAACAGATCCTGCTTCCGCACAAGCAATCTACGCTCGGCCCCTTCATCAGTGTCGCTGATGCCAACGGTGATGGCCTCGATGATTTTTTCATCGGCGGAGCCGCAGGCCAGCGGGGTACACTCTATTTTCAAAACAAAAACGGAACATTCCAGGAAGCCCCCGATCAACCCTGGACACTGGATATTCAATCCGAAGATATGGGCGCCTTGTTTTATGATGCCGACAACGATGGCGACCTCGATCTCTACATCGTCAGCGGCGGAGGAGCTGATTTTGAAGCCAATTCACCGCTTCTGCAAGACCGCGTTTATATCAATACCGGCAATGGAAAATACCAAAAAGCTATGGGTTCTTTGCCGGAAATGTTCGACAGCGGGTCGAGAGTTGCTGCTGTGGATTTCGACGGTGATGGCGGGCGTGACCTTTTCGTCGGCGGACGGGCAGTGCCCGGCAAGTATCCCTACCCCTGCCGAAGCTATTTCCTCAAGTTTGAAAATTTCAAATACCGCGACGTCACCGCAGAAGTAGCGCCTGAGTTGCTCAACCCCGGCATTGTCACCGATTTTCTCTGGACGGATTTCAACAACGACGGTTTGCAAGACCTCATTATTGTCGGCGAGTGGATGGCGGTTTCTTTTTATCAGAATGAACGAGGTACTTTTAAAAATGTAACGGAATCAGCAGGTACTGCCGATCTGAAAGGCTGGTGGTACCGGATACACGAAGTCGATATCGACAATGACGGCGACATGGATTACATCTGCGGAAACCTGGGAACAAACAACAAGTTTCAACCCAGCCTTAAAAAACCGTTCAGGGTCTTTGCCGAAGATTTTGATGAAAACGGCACCTGCGATATAGTGTTGAGCAAAGAATACAAAGGCAAAACCGTACCGCTCAGGGGCAGGGAGTGTTCGTCGCAGCAAATGCCTTTCATCGCCGACAAGTTTCCCACTTATAAAGAATTTGCCAATGCTGATCTCAACCAGATACTGGGGGAAGAAAAATTGAAAAAGTCCCTCAACCTGGAGGTTTCAGGTTTTGAGTCAGTTGTTTTGATCAACGATGGAAATGGGCGCTTCGAAGCAAAACCGCTTCCGGTATATGCCCAGTTTTCACCCATAATGGGCATCGTCTCCGATGATTTCGACAACGACGGCCACATCGATCTGCTTATCGCCGGAAATATGTACAACACAGAAGTCGAAACAGCCCGATACGATGCCGGAACCGGCCTGATCCTGAAAGGGAATGGGAAGGGCGATTTTAAACCACTCTCCATTGCGCAAAGCGGGTTTTATGCTCCAGGAAATGTAAAAGACGTACAAACCCTGCGGCTTGCAAATGGTAATAAACTTATACTTGTAGCCAACAACAACCGCGAATTACAGATTTTTCAACTCAATAATAAGCCAATGATCCAATAACCCCTGAATACTTGTTACTCGATATTTAATCGTAAATATATTTTTTGATTATACTTTATTTAATTTACTTTTAAAGTATAAAAGTCCGTTTCACAAAATTTTCAAATCATGAAAAATCAGCCTCTGATCGCCACTATCTGCATGGTGTTGTGCCTGACAGCCTGCAACCAAAATCAGGCACCCAAGAATTTCGGCTTCGAAAAAATACCTTCCACCAAAAGCGGTTTACAATTTTCAAATGACCTGGATGAGTATAAGATGAAAAGCATCTTCAACTATGTCAATGCTTACACAGGAGGAGGCGTAGCCGTCGGAGATATCAACAACGATGGTTTGCAGGATATTTACCTCACCGCCAATATGTCTTCATCAAAATTATTTCTGAACAAAGGAGATATGGAGTTTGAAGATATTACAGAATCCTCCGGGACAATGACTACCGGCTGGAGTTCCGCAGTAACTATGGCTGATGTCAACAACGATGGCTGGCTCGATATCTATGTGTGCAGATCGTATCACGACAATCCGGAAGATCGTATGAACCTCCTTTTCATCAACAACAAAAACGGCACCTTCACCGAGATGGCCACAGAGTATGGCATCAATGACGAAAACTACAGTGTTGGCGCCTCGTTTTTCGACTATGACAAAGACGGTGACCTGGATCTCGTAGTGGCCAATCACCCCAGATTCCGAAATATTCCTATGCAAATCCATTACGACAACTGGATCGATCCGCCTTTAAAATTCAGCAACCGTCTTTTTAGAAATGACGGAAGTAAATTCACAGAAGTCACGGAAGAGGCGGGAGTAATGTCCTATGGTTTCAGTCTCGCCGTTCTCACCACCGATTTCAATGTAGATGGCTGGCCGGATATCGTCATCACCGTCGATCACGAGGAACCGGATATATTTTTCAGAAACAACGGCGATGGCACGTTTACAAATGTTTTGGATGAAGTGACCAACCAAACCAGCCGCAGCTCTATGGGCATCGACGCAGGAGACATCAACCACGATATTTATCCCGATCTCTTCGTAGCCGAAATGCTCAGCGAAGACCATTACCGCGAGAAGATCGGCATGAGTATGCAAACCGTGAAGCGATTCCAGTTTATCATCGATACCATGCGCTATAAATATTACCAGATGCACAATTTTATGTATCTCAATAATGGCAATGGCTCTTTCAGCGAAATTTCACAAATGGCGGGCGTTCACAAATCCGACTGGAGCTGGGCTACTTTGTTTATGGACTTCGACAACGATGGGTGGCAGGATATGTTCATCACCAACGGGCTTTACCGGGATGTTTTTAACAACGACCGGATGAAAAAGCTCGACTCTGTGATGCTATCATTGAACAATGACCTCGATAAAATGAACCGGGCAGCGGAAGAATATTCCCGAAACTCCCCGCATTTATCGGCTGAAAATTATTTGTTTAAAAACAATGGTGACCTCACTTTCAGAAAATACGCCGACATAGCCGGCTTGACCGATACGACTGTTTCAACCGGCGCCGCTTATGCCGACCTCGACAACGACGGCGACCTCGATCTCATCGTTTGCAACATCGGAGAGGAAGTTTTGCTATATAGGAACAATTCAAATCCCGAAAATAAATACCTCAGAGTCGATTTTAAATACGATCCGAAAATGACAGCTTTCGGTTCCAAAGTCAATATATATTACAATGATGATTTTCAATCCAGAGAATTGCTGACCACGAGAGGTTTCCTGTCGGCCTGCGAGCCTGTAGTGCATTTCGGGGTGGGGAAAGTTGCAACTATCGATAAGGTCGAAATAGTTTGGCCTGATGGCAAAATGCAGGTTTTAAACAATGTAAAAACCGGAACCACGCTCACCGTTGAGTACAAAAATGCCGACCAAAGATTCTCTCCGCCAAAATCTAAAAGCATAGTCAGGGAATTAAGCCCCGAAGAAACAGGCGTCGATTATGTGCAAAAAGAAAACAAGTATTTTGATTACGACGACCAGGTTTTATTACCGCACAAAATGTCGGAATACGGCCCGTTCACGACGATCGGCGATGTAAACGGTGATGGCCTGGATGACTTCTACATCGGCAGTCCGCACCAACAGGCAGGCGCCATGTACATCCAGCAGGAAAACGGGAAATTTGTTGCTGCCAACCAACAGGTTTTTGAAGCAGATAAACACCACGAAGACGGACATAGCCTCTTTTTCGATGCTGATGGCGACGGCGACCTCGACCTCGTAGTCACCAGCACAGGCTATGAATTCGATGAAAACGATCCGATCTTCCAACCGCGACTTTACCTCAACGACGGCAAAGGGAATTTTAAACGCGCTCCGAATGCTTTTCCCAAATTCCACTTTCCGGCATCCTGCATCGAAGCCTTTGACTTCGATGGCGACGGCGACCTCGACCTGTTTATCGGCGGCCATTTAGTTCCCAAAAAATATCCTTTGGCTGGAACCAGCGGACTTTTTATCAATAACGGCAAGGGAAAATTTACGGATAAAATCGATGAAATAAGCCCCGACCTGAAACGCTTCGGCATGATCAAAGACGCTATGTGGACGGACATCAACCACGATGGAAAAAACGATCTCATTGTCGTTGGTGAATGGACGCCCATCAGCTTTTGGATACAAACTGACGGAAAGCTGGAAAACAAAACCGAAGATTTCTTTGAAACGCCGCTCACCGGTTGGTGGAATTGTATCGAAAAAGCCGATCTCACCGGCAATGGCCTGGATGATTACATCTTTGGAAACCTCGGGAAAAACTACAAGTACAAAGCTTCCATGGAAAAACCTTTCGTAGTTTATGCTAAGGATTTTGACGAGAGCGGAACCTGCGATATCGTGCTGGGCGCTTTTTACGGCGATGTGATGTATCCTTTGCGAGGGCGTTCATGCTCCAGCGAGCAGATCCCGCATATTAAAACCAAGTTTCCTACTTTCGACGAATACGCCAGAGCGGATATCCACGATGTCTATGGCGAAGACCTGAACACTGCCGTGAATTATGAAGCTAATTTGTTCGCCAGTATTGTTTTGTATCAGACAGAAGCCGGAAAGTATACTTTCGAATTGCTTCCCCTTGAAGCGCAGATCGCGCCTGTAAACGGGATTGTGGTAATGGATGTAAATAATGATAATTTAAAAGACCTGATCATTGCCGGCAATTTGTACCAATCGGAGATCGAAACCGGAAGAGCTGATTCCGGTACTGGAAAAATTCTATTGAACAAAGGGGATCGTACCTTCAAGGCTTTGTCTGTATATGAAACCGGATTGTTCTTAAACCATGATGTAAAATCGTTACAACTGATCCGTTTGGGCAAGGATAAAAAACCCACACTTTTGGTAGGAAACAATCAGGAGGCCTGTCAGCTGATTTTAATGGAAACGACTTCCCCTGATATTTGAAATCCAAATTCTTTCTTAAAAAAACAAAAGGGTTTTCCGATCTCTCGGAAAACCCTTTTTGATTGATTTTGCTTTGGAGT
>CAZKDA010000100.1:0-16602 GCA_964551455.1 uncultured Saprospiraceae bacterium | reverse complement strand
GCTTTAAACATAGCAGCTTAATATGTGTTTTCCACTTTTTTGTAGCACACTCTAAGAATTTAGATACCGGATCGGGAATATGGTGCTTTTACGGGCATTGTAGCGCTGTGTCATTTGGCGATACATTCCTTATTCAAATTGTAAGAAACTATCCACCACTTTTTATATCTTGCCACCCGTTTTACCAATTAAACCGGTTTTTTGTAAGCTCATTTTAGTCGCTGAAAGAGTAATTGGAAAAGAAAAAACAGTGGTAAAATAATAAACAAATGTCAAGAAAACTCGCATCCATTACAGGTGTTCACGGATATGTTCCGGAATACATCCTCACCAATGCAGAGCTGGAAAAACTGGTTGATACCAATGACGAATGGATTCGTTCGCGCACAGGAATTCACCAACGCCATATCCTCAAAGATAAAAACATGACCGCCTCCGATATGGGCGCTATCATGGTCAGGGGTTTACTGGAAAAAACCAACACCAAAGCAGAAGAAATCGAAGTGCTGCTGTGCGCAACCATCACCGGCGACCTTGTGTTCCCGGATACGGCCAACACCATTTCCGATAAGGTAGGCGCAAAAAATGCTTTCGGATACGACATCCATGCAGCCTGTTCCGGGTTTTTGTACGCCCTGTCCACGGGCGCCAAATTCATCGAATCCGGTACTTATAAAAAAGTAGTGATCGTAGGCATGGATGTCATGTCTTCCATCCTCGATTATTCCGACCGCAGCACCTGCGTCATCTTTGGCGACGGCGGTGGCGCGGTATTGCTGGAACCCCGGGAAGACGGCACAGGGATCATTGATGCCGTGCTCAAAGCCGATGGCTCCGGAAGGCATTTTCTCCACATGAAAGCAGGAGGCTCCGCAAAGCCTGCCAGCATCGAAACCGTCATGGCAAAGGAACACTACGTTTACCAGGAAGGCCGTGCTGTTTTCAAATACGCTGTGAAAGGGATGATCAGCACTGTGCAGGAAGTCATGAAACGCAACAATCTCACTATTGATGATGTTAACTGGATCGTTCCCCACCAGGCGAATATCCGGATCATCACCGCTGTTGCTGAAGGCTTGGGATGCCCGATGGACAAGGTGATGGTGAATATTCAAAACTACGGCAACACCACCGCAGGCACCTTGCCGCTTTGCCTCTGGAACTACGAAGATCGCCTTAAAAAAGGTGATAATGTGATCCTGACAGCTTTTGGAGGCGGCTTTACCTGGGGTGCAACCTATCTGAAATGGGCTTACGGAGAATAGCCGTACTTCACTTTTCCTTGGTATTTACCAATTTTATTTTTTTAATATCTTTGCACCGATTTTTTTAAAAAACTAAGTTGATTGGGTTATTGGGTTATTAGGTTATTGAGTTGATTAGGTTGATTAAGTTATTACAACTAGCAACTAGCAACCAGCAACTAGCAACCAGCAACTTTCCAACTCAACAAATCAACAAATTAGCAAATCAACAAATTAGCAAACCAGCAAATCAATATGGCCAACACATCAGATATTCGCAAAGGATTGTGCATCGACTGGAACAATGATATTTATTCCATCATTGAATTTCAGCATGTAAAACCAGGGAAAGGCAACGCATTTGTCCGGACAAAACTGAAAAGCTTAAAAAGCGGAAAAATCGTGGATTATACTTTCCCTGCCGGGCACAACATCTCGCCAGTTCGCGTTGAACGGCGCAAGTATCAATTTTTGTACAGTGATGAAATGGGTTATCATTTTATGAACAATGAAACCTACGAACAATCTGCCATCGCCGAAGATATGCTCACCAACCCGAAACTGATGAAAGAAGGCGATGAGGTGGAGATACTCTTCCATGCAACCGAAGATATTCCATTGTCCGTTGATATGCCGCAATACGTCGAATTGGAAGTCACGTACACCGAACCCGGCGACAAGGGAAACACAGCTTCCAGCAACGTAATGAAACCAGCAACTGTAGAAACCGGCGCCGAAATAAAAGTCCCGCTTTTTATCAATATCGGAGACAAAGTAAAAGTGGACACCGCCACAGGCAGCTACATGGAAAGAGTAAAAAGCTAGGTTTTTTATCTATATTTCTTAATTTGACTTCAGATTATTGAAGAACGACCAACTTTATTTGAAAAAATACTAAACATACGCCAGATGGATTTTAAAGAAATACAAGAGTTAATCAAGCTTATCAATAAAACTGATCTCACCGAATTCAAAATGGAAGACGGCGATTTTAAGATATCCATCCGTACCCATAAATTCGGAAAACTGGTAAGCCAACCCACTTTCCAACCTCAACCGCAGGTTGTTCCCATACAGCAACCTGCCGTACAACCACCGGCTGCCGCACCGCAAGATGTTCCTCCCGCCGCCCCCAAGCCGGTTACAACCGGCAACCAAACCGGCAGCAAACCGGCAACGGAAGAAGACGAAAATTACATCCCGATCAAATCTCCGATCGTGGGAACATTTTACCGCTCCTCAGCGCCCGACAAACCTCCTTACATCAAAGTGGGGGATACCATCGGCGTCGGCGACGTAGTTTGTATCGTCGAAGCCATGAAACTTTTCAACGAGATCGAATCGGAGGTGAGTGGCAAAGTGGTAAAAGTAATAGCTGAAGATGCCTCTCCTGTAGAATATGACCAGGTTTTATTTTTGATTGATCCGAAAGGATAATTAGTTCAATTGTCGTATCGCTTTTCATTTTAACAGCAGGTTAAGATCAATCCGCTTTTACCTGCCGCCAACAAAAATACTATGTTAAAAATTTTTAACAAGATACTGATCGCCAACCGTGGAGAAATTGCCCTGAGGATCATTCGCACCTGCAAAGAAATGGGCATCAAAACCGTTGCCGTGTATTCCACCGCCGACCGGGAAAGCCTCCACGTTCGATTTGCCGACGAAGCCGTCTGTATCGGCCCGCCATCGTCAGCGGAGTCTTACCTCAGCATCCCCAAGATCATGGCTGCCGTAGAGATCACCAATGCCGATGCTGTTCATCCGGGCTATGGTTTTTTGGCTGAAAATGCCGATTTCGCGGAGGTCTGCGCGGAGTACGGCATCAAGTTCATCGGCCCGACGCCCGAACAGATCCGCAAAATGGGAGACAAGATCACTGCAAAAGAAACGATGATCAACGCCGGCGTACCCGTCGTTCCCGGTTCCGGAGGTTTATTGAAAGACCTTAAGCAGGGGCATAAAGTAGCAAAAAAGATCGGATACCCCGTTATGCTCAAAGCTACTGCCGGAGGAGGAGGTCGCGGTATGCGTATCGTGTGGAATGAAGAAGATTTTGAAGCGGCATGGGATGGCGCCAGGCAGGAGGCCAAAGCTGCTTTCGGCAACGACGGTATTTATGTGGAAAAATTCGTCGAGGAACCCCGCCACATCGAAATCCAGATCGCCGGCGACCAATACGGAAAAGTAATCCACCTTTCGGAAAGGGATTGCTCCATCCAAAGGAGGCATCAAAAACTTGTAGAAGAATCGCCCTCTCCGTTTATGACGGAAAAATTGCGCAAGGCAATGGGAGCAGCGGCCATCAAAGCCGGCGAAGCCATCAATTACGAAGGCGTCGGAACCGTAGAATTTCTGGTGGACAAACACCGCAATTTTTACTTCATGGAGATGAACACCCGCATCCAGGTCGAGCACACCGTTACGGAAGAAGTCATCGACCACGACCTCATCAAAGAGCAAATAAAACTGGCTGCCGGCGACAAAATAACCGGTAATAATTATTACCCCACCATGCACGCCATGGAAGTCCGGATCAACGCCGAAGACCCCTACAACAACTTCCGGCCAAACCCCGGAAAAATATCTTCCTTTCACAGCGCCAAAGGGCATGGCGTCAGAGTCGATACGCATGTCTATGCGGGTTATACCATTCCGCCGTATTACGATTCGATGATCGCCAAGCTGATCTGCCGTGCGCAAACTCGCGAAGAATGTATCAAAAAAATGGAACGTGCTCTCGACGAATTCATCATAGAAGGCATTAAAACTACGATCCCTTTTCACAAGTTGTTGATGAAAAATGCCGATTTCCGAAAAGGGGTTTTCCACACGGGTTTTCTCAACAACTGGGATTTCACAAAAGTCCCGGAGGAAGCGTAAAATCGAAAAGCGTCGTTTTCAACAAATCAGACCTCAGAAAACAGGATCGTTCATTACCCACGATTTACAAGCTGTATTGTATCTTTAGCGACCACGCTCCACAACCTTTCGCGACACAAGTCCTGATGTCTGATGTCTGAAATCTGAAATCTAAGTTCTGACATGCAAAGTTTCTGGCGGTTATTGAAATACATGAAAAATTACAAGCTCAATGTTTTTTTGAACATTGTGTGCAACCTGCTGATGGCTATGTTTACCGCCGTGAGCATTCCGGCGATCATCCCTTTTCTTCAGATATTATTCGACGAAGTGCCGCAGGTCACTGAAAAACCCGTCGTTTCCAACATCGAAACCGCCATCGTATATGCCCAATACCAGTTCAGCGAATCGTTGCAAACCAACGGGCAAAGCACTACCCTGATCTACATTTGCGTAGTGATCGTTGTGTTGTATTTTTTTATCAACCTGTTCAGATACCTTTCTCTGTTTTTTATGGTACCTGTGCTGAACGGCATTGTGCGGGATATTCGCAATGAGTTGTTTTCAAAAGTCACGTCTTTGCCGTTGTCCTATTTTTCAGAGGAAAAAAAAGGCGACCTGATCTCGCGCATGACCGCCGATGTTGCCGAAATCCAATGGAGCATTTTAATGGTCATTGAAGCGATCTTTAGAGAACCGATCATCATTACGCTTTGTCTGGCCACCATGATCTACATCAGCCCTTCACTTACCCTGTTCGTATTTGTCCTGCTGATCTTTACTGCGGTGATCATCGGCGGTATAGGAAAGACTTTAAAACGCCAGTCGTCGCTGGCTCAGCAAAAGCTCGGATCGTTGATCTCCATACTCGAAGAAAGCCTTTCCGGGCTCCGGATCATCCAGGGTTTCAACGCTGAAGAATACCAGAGGCGGAAGTTTGAAACTGAAAACAATAATTACCGCAGCCTGCTGGTTCGCGTATTCCGAAGGAGAGACCTGTCGTCGCCGCTTTCCGAATTTCTGGGCATCACCATCGTGTCGGTTTTATTGTGGTATGCTTCGCAAAAGGTGTTTGCCGGCACACTCGAACCCGCCACGCTTTTCGCCTATCTGCTGGCATTTTTTTACATCATCAATCCCGCCAAGTCATTTTCGGCAGCTTATTACAATGTTCAAAAAGGGGTAGCTGCTTCGGAGCGTATTGAGGCGATTCTCGATGCCAAATCCAGCATCCGCGAAAGCCCGGAAGCTTTGCCCATCAGTGAGTTGAAACACAACGTCGAATACCGGAATGTGAGTTTTTCGTATGCCGGTAACAATGAAAAGCAGGTTTTGAAAAATATCGATCTGGTCATTCCGAAAGGAAAGATCGTCGCATTGGTAGGACCCTCCGGTGGCGGAAAATCTACCCTTGCCGATCTGCTACCCCGTTTTATGGACCCTTTGCAAGGGGCGGTCTTGATCGATGGCGTCGATATTCGCAATTACAAAATACACGATCTGCGCTCCTTGATGGGCATTGTTTCCCAGGAGGCTATTTTGTTCAACGACAATATTTACAACAACATCGTTTTTGGTATGAAGCAGGTTTCGGAAGCGGATGTTATAAAAGCTGCCAAAGTTGCCAACGCGCACGATTTCATCATGCAGACCGAAAACGGTTATCAAACCAACATTGGCGACAGGGGCATGAAACTCAGCGGCGGGCAGCGGCAAAGGCTGACAATAGCCAGGGCGGTTTTGAAAAACCCGCCGATCCTGATCCTCGATGAAGCCACCTCCGCGCTGGATTCGGAATCCGAAAAACTCGTGCAGGAAGCCCTGCTCAACCTGATGGAAAACCGCACGGCTATTGTCATTGCCCACCGGCTTTCCACTATCCAGCACGCCGACGAGATCGTCGTCATTGAAAAGGGGCGTATCGTCGAGCGAGGCACCCATCAGTTCCTCATGGAAAATAATGGCGCTTACCGGAGACTGGTAGCTTTGCAGGAGTTTTGATATATTGCGGCCTGGAAGGGGGATTGTTGCGGATAGTCGCGCCTTCGGCACAACGGGGATGTTTGGGGATGATTACGCCTTCGGCGTAATGGGGATGTTTGGGGATAGTTGCGCCTTCGGCGCAACGGGGATGTTTGAGGATGAAAAAATAGTTAGAAGTGATGCGTTAAAACCCATAACCTACTAACCACTAACCACTGATCACAGATGATCCTAAAAATAGCTTGGTTGAATATCTGGAGAAGCCCCTTGCGGAGTTTTGTCGTCTCAGGCTCGGTGATGATCGGTGTGTGGGCTTTGATCGCGCTACTGAGCTTTTCCTTCGGGATGGTCAAGAGCTACGTCAACAACGCCATTCGGATCGAAACCTCGCATATCCAGATCCATCACACCGAATTCAAGGAAGACCAGGAAGTGATCTATTACCTTGAAAATCCCGAAGAACAACTGGCTACCATCCGGCAGAACGAACTGGTGCAGGCGGCAACGTCGCGGTCGATCGTCAATGGTATGCTCGCCACTTCGCGCGGAGCCAGGGGAGTGACCATAAAAGCTGTTTCCCCCGAACATGAACTGAAAGTCACCAGGTTTGCGGAAAAGATGACGCAAGGTGAATATCTGGATACCGATGGGAATAACCCGATCCTGATCAGCGAGCGCCTGGCGGAGAAACTGAAGTTGCAGCTTCGCAAGAAAGTCGTACTCCAGTTTCAGGACCTGCAAGGGCAGATCATTGCCGGCGCGTTTCGCATCTCCGGGCTTTTCAACTCCGGGAATGCTCCCTTTGATGAATCCAATGTTTTTGTTTTACAAAATGACCTCAACCGACTGTTGGGAAACGGCAGCATCGCGCACGAAATCGCTATTTTTTTGAACGACCCTCAAAATCTCCTAAAGGCGGAATCCGATTTCAAAAGCGATTTTCCAAGTCTTTTGGTAGAAAACTATCGCGACCTTTCCCCCGACATCAGATTGTATGAATCGCAGATCGGTATTTCAGCCACTATTTTTATTGTAATTTTTATGCTGGCGCTGATTTTCGGGATCATCAATACCATGCTGATGGCCGTGCTGGAGAGAACCCGCGAACTGGGAATGCTTATGTCCATCGGGATGAACAAGTTGCGGGTGTTTTCCCTCGTCGTGGCGGAAACGGTGATGCTCGGCTTCATCGGAGCGCCTATCGGCTTGCTGGCAGGTTGGCTTACTGTGAAATATTTTGAAGACAAAGGCCTTGATCTTTCTGCCTTTTCCGGAGGGATGGAGCAATTCGGTTTATCCACGATGATCTATCCGGCACTGGATACCGGGATATATATACAACTCGGAGTCTCGGTGATCATCACGGCGGTGCTGGCTTCGATCTACCCGGCCATCAAAGCCATCAGCCTGCGACCCGTGGAGGCGATAAGGAAGATTTGAGATATCAGATGCAAGATGCAAGATGCAAGATGTCAGATAGAATTTATAGGTTATGAGATAAAATGGGTTATGGGTTAAAAGCTATAGGTTGTTGACCATAAAACCAATCCCGCACCGAAGGTCGGGACACAAAATACACTAAATACACTAATACACTAATACACTAATACACTAATACACCACTAGAAACTAGAAACTAGAAACTAGAAACTTCGAACTACAAACTAGAAACTTCGAACTACAAACTTCAACAATGACCGTAATAAAAACGAAAGACATTTACAAAACCTACAACCCCGACACCATCCCGGTGCATGCGGTCAACGGCATCAGCCTGGAGATTGAGGAAGGGGAATTCATTGCCATCGTAGGCCCTTCGGGCTGCGGGAAAACCACCTTGCTCAATATCATCGGCGGCCTCGACCGACCGACCTCCGGCTATGTGGAAGTCAGCAGCCAGGATATTTCGCAGCTTTCAGACAATCAGCTCATTGATTTCAGGAAAGCGAACATCGGTTTTGTGTTTCAGGCTTACAACCTGATCCCGGTGCTGACGGCAAAGGAAAACGTGGAATTTGTGATGCTGCTCCAGAAAAGACCGGCTGCCGAGCGCAACGCCCGCACACGGGAACTGCTCGAAGCCGTCGGCCTTTCCGAGGAGATCGACCGAAGGCCGGCGCAGCTTTCGGGAGGGCAGCAACAGAGGGTGGCTGTCGCCAGGGCTTTGGCGCCCAAACCCAAATTCATCCTCGCCGACGAACCCACCGCGAACCTCGATTCCCGTTCCACCACCAATTTGCTCGATATCATGGCCCGGCTGAACCGGGAGGAGAAGATCACTTTCGTTTTTTCAACCCACGACCAGCGGGTGATCGACCGCGCCAGGCGTGTGATCACGCTCGACGACGGCAAAATCGTTTCCGATGAAACCCGGTAATTTGTTCAAAATATGTTTGTTGCTGCTGCTGCCGCTCTGCCTGGATGCACAGGATGAAAAGCTCAAAAACTGGCAGTTGAACGGCTATGTGAAAAGTATGCAGGGTTTGTTTTTTTTCAAAACGCCATTTTTCGATACCCTGCTGCTGGACAACCTCATCCACAACCGCGTCAATTTCACCTGGTACCCCAGCGAGCAGCTGACCTTCCGCGCTGACCTGCGCAGCCGCATTTTTTACGGCGACCTTGTAAAACTCAATCCCAACTACGGCGAAAACCTCGAAGCTACCGCCAATGATTATTTCGATCTTTCCATGATTCTGTTCGACCGAGGGGATTTCATCGTCCACAGCATGCTGGATCGCCTGTACCTCGATTTTACCAAAGGCAACCTGGAAATCCGGCTGGGGCGGCAGCGCATCAACTGGGGCATCAACACCGCCTGGAATCCCAACGATATTTTCAACGCCTTTTCCTTCACGGATTTCGATTACGAAGAGCGTCCAGGCAGCGATGCCCTGCGTATAAAATACTACACGGGCGTGGCAGCCAGCATCGAGTTGGCCGTAAAGGCTTTCGACAAAAAAGAAGAGGCGGTAGCCGGCATTTTGTGGAAGCTCAACAAATGGCGATACGATTTCCAGATACTGGCTGGCATCATGCAGCAAGACCTTGCCTTCGGCGGCGGCTGGGCCGGCAATATCCTGGATGTGGGTTTCAAGGGCGAGTTCACGTATTTCCATTCCCTGCAGGAGGAGGTCGATAACAGCTTTTCCGGCACCATCGGGCTGGATTATTCCTTAAAAAACAGCCTGTACCTCAATGCCGGTTTCCTGTACAATTCCAACGGCTCTGACCCCGCGCTGAGCGGCGAGATATTCACCTTCGATGTTTCTGCAAAAAACCTTTACCCTTACAAATATTCCATCTTCGGGCAGGCGACCTATCCCATCAACCCGCTGATCTTCGGCGGCGTGGCCATCATCTACAGCCCCTCGGAGACCCACGCGCTTTTTATCAACCCGACGCTGACGTACTCCATCGCCCGCAACTGGGATCTCGACCTCATCGGCCAGATCAGTTTTTCCAAATTACAGGAAAAATACCAAAGCCCCGTGAAGGCTTTTTTTATACGGTTTAAGTTTAGTTATTGAGGTGCGTTTTTACGTTTTCTAAATTTTAGGAAACGTTATACACGACACCGCATAGATTTCGGATTATAAAAATTAATTCCCGACGTGTCGGGATCGGTATAACTGTTCACTGAAAATTTCGGGAAAAGAAAAATCCGAAACCCCGACAAGTCGGGGCGGGCCTGCCCGACCGACATCAGGCGGGCGGGTTTATCCGTGAACAAGTATAGGTCGATGTTTTAAGCTTGCAGCTTAAATCGCGTACGCACATTCGATCCAAAGCGTATTCAGTTAAAGCGAGATACTTTAACTATCAGGGGAATTTTTCAATAGCTTTGTAACTTATCGCCGGAGGCTGAGGGAAATTTGACACACCACCTCAGAAAGGTGGCGCGAACGGGGGTTGTTGTACGGAGTCGCGTACAAAACAAATACCTTTAAAACAAAAACATGCCGGACAACCATCTGATCCTTACCGAAGAAGTTGCAAAAGCATTGCAAAATGACGAACCCGTCGTGGCGCTTGAATCCACCATCATTTCTCACGGGATGCCATTCCCTAAAAATGTGGAAACTGCCCTGAATTTAGAAAAGATCGTTCGCGATCAAGGTGCGATCCCTGCCACTATCGCCATCATCGACGGAAAACTCAAAGCCGGATTGTCAGAAGCGGAAATTCAGCAGCTTGGAAAATTGGGCGCCTCCGCAGTCAAAACCAGCCGAAGGGACATGGCTTTTGTCGTTGCAAAAAAGGCTACCGGCGCCACCACCGTTGCCGCAACCATGATGATCGCAGCGATGGCCGGGATCCGGTTTTTTGCCACCGGAGGCATCGGCGGCGTACACCGCGGAGCAGAATCTTCGATGGATATTTCCGCCGATCTCCATGAACTGGCGCAAACCCGCGTGGCCGTGGTCTGCGCCGGCGCCAAATCTATCCTCGATCTGGGCCTGACTTTGGAATACCTGGAAACCTGCGGTGTGCCGGTGGTCGGCTACCGGACAGAAGAATTCCCGGCTTTCTTTTCCCGCAATAGCGGCCTGGCATTACAGCTTTCAGCAGATAGCCCTGCTGAATTGGCAAAGCTCCTCAAAGCACAAGAGGAACTAAACCTCAAAAGCGGCATCGTCATCGCCAATCCGATCCCCGAAGCTTTCGAAATGGAATACGCTGCGATCAACCAGGTCATTGAAAAAGCGCTGGAGGAGGCCACTGCAAAGAATATCAAAGGAAAAGCCATTACGCCTTTTTTGCTCAGCCGAGTAGAACAACTCACCGCCGGCAAGAGCCTGGAAGCAAATATCCAATTGGTTTATAACAACGCGAGGCTTGCAGCTGAAATCGCTGCGGCGTTTTCTGGGTTAAACGTGGAGGGAAAAATGGGTTGATGGGTTGATTAGGTTGATTAATCCTGCCCCGACAGGTCGGGGCAGGATTAGCGAATCCGCGAATCCGCAACTTTCCACCAGCTATTCTCGGCATTAAAGAAATAAAAATATGATAGAAAATTGAGCGTACTTTTTAACTTAGGCTTCAAAAGAGAAGCAACTATGATAATTAAACATTTGCCTACTTAGTCCCGATAAAGAATCGGGATGAACCACTGTATTTTGAATTTTTAGAACCCTCTTTTAGTGAATCCAAATCATTTTTTGTAAAACCATATCATTATGACAAATAAAATAATCACTACCAAATCGAAACTGATTTTCTTTACTGTTTCAATAACTTTAATACTGGGCAACTGCTCAAAAGACAAATTAGTCGATGGACAACAACAAAATTTTTTAACCCAGCAAAGATCTACGCTACCATCTGTGATTGACATCATGGATCTGTTGAACGAACCGGTCGATGGATACATTTCCGTCACATCTTACGGAACATACTCGATCCAAAGTCTGCGAGGGCAGGAAACCATGTGCCATGCTAAACTTTTAGATAAAAGCGGTAAGTCGAGTTATTTTGGCGACTTATCCTTGAATGATGTTGAACTACCATATACTTTTAACACGCAAGCCAATACGCAGAATGAATACGGCGGAAATTTTGGCCTGAGCGGTGCGCCTGCACTGTTTGGCGATACTATTGAGGTCGATGTTGCCGGGGCAGATACCTTTCCCGGTTTGTCGGTTTCGTTTTATTCTCCGCCATTGATTACGCTGGAATCTCCGGCTTATCAAAACAACGATACCCTTTCTTTTGACAACCTGCTGGTCGAGTGGACATCTGATCCGTTAAATGAAAACGGTATAGGCATTATGATCCATTACGATCCAAGTGACCCGGATAATGTGGGCATCGGCGGCTCCAATGTGGTATTAAGCTAGCACACCGAAGATGATGGAAGTTACACCTTTTCCAGCCAGGAACTTTCCCAAATTCCCAATAATGGCAGGGCATACTTGTACATTGGCAGAGCAAATTACATAAAAGCAGTGATGGACGACCCGGATTATTCCGTGGGCAATTACAATTACTCGGTCATTGCGCATAAGGTAACTTTTTCAGAGTAAGGTGGCATTTTTTCAAACCTCCACCCTTTTCCACCTGCCGAGCCGGAACACAAAAATACAGATAAGCGCCAGCAGGGATTCGGCGAAACAGATCGACCAATACACTCCGGAAGGCCCGTAATCATGCTCCACCAGGAACCAGGCCAGCGGGATCTGAATCATCCAGAAGGCCACGAAGTTGATCGCCGTAGGCGTGTAGGTATCGCCGGCGCCGTTGAATGACTGGCTCAGCACCATGCCGTAAGCAAAGAAAATGTAACCCGTCATAATGATCTTGAGGCTGGTCACACCGGCTTCGATCACCTCCGGCTGACCTGTGAAAATACCGATAATAAACCCTGCATTGGTGTAAAAAATGATCGACACGACCAGCATGAAGATCATATTGAAATATGCCGAGCGCCAGACGGATTTTTCTGCGCGGTCGGGGAAACCGGCGCCCAGGTTTTGCCCGACGAGGGTGGCCGCAGCATTGGCGATGCCCCAGGCCGGAAGTATGGTAAACACAATCACCCGGATGGAAATGATATAACCCGAAAGCACCATCCCGCTGAAATGATTGGAAATGAGATAAGTCAGGAAAATCCAGCTCGCCGATCCGATGAAAAACTGGAAAAAGCTCCCCGAACTCACCACGATCAGCCGCCGGATAATGTCCAGCCTGGCCTTAAAATGATGCAGCTTTATTTTTACAATAGAAGCTCCGGTGAATAAAATGTAAAGCTGGTAAAGTACGCCGGTTCCCCTTCCGATAGTGGTAGCTATCGCCGCGCCTTCCACGCCTAAAGCCGGGATTGGGCCGAAACCAAAAATAAGGATCGGATCCAAAATGATGTTCAGGCCATTGGACAGCCACAGTACCCGCATGGCGATGGAAGCGTCGCCCGCCCCTCGTAATACGCCATTGAGCATAAAGATGAGCATGATGACGATGTTGCTCGCAAAGATGATCCGTGTATAGTTGATACCAGTAGTGATCAGTTCGTCGCTGCCACCCATAAACCGCAAAATATCTGCGGCAAACACAAAGCCCATCACCCCCACCAATGCGGAAATGCCAATGGAAAGCATAATTGCCTGTGCTGCGGCTTCAGCGGCTTCTTCCGGTTTTTTGGCGCCGACCCTCCGAGAAACCATTGCGGTAGCGCCCATCGCCAGGCCGATGCCTACCGAGTAAACCATCATCAGTACAGATTCCGTCAAACCAACTGTGTTGATAGCCGTTTCTCCGATCTTCCCCACGAAGTAAATATCCACCACGGCAAACAGCGATTCCATGAGCATTTCCAGGATCATCGGAATGGACAGCAGGACGATCGCACGGTCGATGCTTCCGCTGGTGAAGTCTTTCTCTTCGCCCTTTATCGCTTCCCATAAGGTTTTTAAGGTCTTTGTCATTTTTATGAACAAAATGCGGCGGAAAGGCTTTTGGCAATTTCCGTGAAAACAGGTATAGTGATGAAACTTTTGAAAAGATTTTGAACCAACAACTCCGGCGGAAAGATCGTTCAGCTTTTCATTACAGATTTAACAAAAATTTTCCAGTCTGTAGTTACAAAACAATTTTCCGCCTTTTCAGGAAACTGAAAATCAATCGGTTTGAAGATAATCGAAACGTTAAAAAAAAATCCCGGATTTTGGTTTTTTAAAAAGCCGCACTCCCAAACTTTCGTAACTTAAATTTTAAAACAAAGAAAGCCTTTTCGGCAAAAAATAAAAGCCACGAATTCACGAATTGAAAACGAATTTGTGGCTCCTATTTTTCTGAAACCAGAAAAGGTATATTGATAAGCGTTAAAACACGCGGTGATGAAATTACATTTTGCATTGTAAAATGCCCCGTCTTTCCGCTACTTTTGAAAGAAATAAAAGAAGAAAAAATGAACGGATCAACGCAACACAACGAAATTCATTCAACGAACAAAAACGGCCTTTTCAACCGCTTCCAAAATTACCTCGGAGAGTTTGTTTATGGCGGCATCGACGGCAGCGTAACCACCTTTGCCGTGGTGGCCGGCACGGTGGGCGCAGGGCTTGATTCCACGATCATTTTGATCCTGGGTTTTGCCAATCTCTTTGCCGACGGATTCTCCATGTCGGTCGGCAGCTATCTTTCCTCCAAATCCGAAATCGACAATTACAACAAACACAAAAAGATCGAATACTGGGAGGTGGACAACATCCCCGACACCGAAATGGAGGAAGTGCGGCAAATTTATCGTGAAAAGGGCTTCGAAGGGGAGTTGCTGGAAAAGGTAGTCGATGTAATCACCAGCGACCGCGACCGCTGGGTTGATGTGATGATGAAAAACGAACTGATGATGATGGAAAACAATAAATCGCCACTGGCGATGGGTGCCATGACTTTCGTTTCATTTATACTGATCGGGATGATCCCCCTGTCGCTTTATGTGTGGGATTACTTTTTTGTTTACAAGGGCGATCTGTTTTTATCAACCTGCATTTTCACTTCCTTCGGGTTTATCTTCATCGGCTTTCTGAAAACTTACGTCACCGAAACGAGCCTCTGGAAAGGGATTTTTGAAACCCTGATCCTCGGCGCGATTGCCGCGGCTGTGGCATATTTTGTCGGCGGTGTGTTGGAGAGTTTTATTTCGAAATAAAAAAGAACGAAGGCGGAAAATCAGTGTGAGTGTGGCGTTTGAGTATAGAGAAAACTTTGCAAACCTCGCGGTTCCTTTGCAAACCTCGCGGTTATAAAACGACACAGGGACGGGGACAAAAAGCGAGAATGAATTTTAGCTTTTAGATTCCGTGTCTTAGCGCAAGAAAAAAAATACCGAACTATTATTTTATATCCGAAAATTCTTATTTTTAGGCAGTTTCCAAACTGAAAACAAAAGCTAGTTTATAAACGAACCGCTAATTTTAAAAACATTAAAAACCAACTCCAATGAAAAAAGTCTTAATAATCCTTGGTATTGTGATCGGCGTGATCGCGTTGCTCCTGATCATCGCCGGCATCACCATCAACGTCAAGGGAATTCCCTCCTACGGAACACAACCTGTAACCGTGACTATCGAATCCGACAGCGCCAGCCTCGCCAATGGCGAACGTCTGGTAACCATGCTTTGTAGCGGTTGTCACCTCAATAAACAGACCCGGATACTCGAAGGCGGCCTGATGCTTGATCTCCCGGAAATGTTTGGAAAAGCCTATGCGCCCAACATCACCCGTCACCCCGAAAAAGGGTTGATCAACAAATATACCGATGGCGAACTGGTTTTCCTGCTCCGCACCGGCATCAAAAGAGATGGGAAATACTCGCCGCCCTGGATGGTAAAACTCCCCAATATGGCTGATGAGGACATGGAAGACATCATTGCTTTCCTTCGCTCCGACCATCCGATCACAGCGCCTTCCGAAACCGTGCAGCCGCCTTGCGAACCCACCTTTTTTGTGAAAGTGCTGAGCAATTTTGCCTTCTTACCATACCCGATGCCGGATGAGCGGATCGAAAAACCGAGCCTTTCGGATCAGGTAACTTATGGTAAATACCTCGCAAATGGCGCGCTGCAATGCTTCGAATGCCACTCTGCCGATTTCTCAACCAACAATGCACTCCATCCGGAAAAATCGAAGGGATTTTATGGCGGAGGAAACCCCATGCCCGACCTCGATGGAAAGATCGTCCATACTGCCAATATCACCATGGATGAAAAAACAGGTATCGGCACCTGGACAGAAGATGATTTTGTGAAAGCCGTCAGATTCGGAAGCCGTCCCGACGGAACGCCGATCATGTACCCGATGGAAAAATATTCACTGCTGACCGACGACGAGGTCAAAGCCATTTTTGCTTATCTCAAAACAGTACCCACAATTGAAAATGACGTAAAGGCTTTGTCATCCAAATAAAGAATTTTCGGTTTAAGAATTGTCCCGGAGGTTTCAGTTTTATGAAATTCCGGGATTTTTTTATTCTACACCGATGTATGTCCGGATGCAATAAACGAGGTAAATCAAATTGATCGCCAGCAAAACACCCCAGGCGATTTTCCAGCCTTTGGGTTTCAGGATAAAAGCAGCGATCAAAAAAATCGTCGCGCTGAAAAGGGCAAGCCTCGCCGGGTATGCCACCGCCGGGAAAGTTCTCGTAAATCCCGAACCAAAAGCAGAGGCGTTTTCAGGGCGAAATACATTGGCCAGCAGGACGATGATCCCCGCCAGGAGAAACGCCAGTCCGATTTTTTTTAAAATGTCGATTGCCATATTTTTGTAAATCGTTATCGTTGAAAAAACAGATTTCATCCAAAATACCATTTCAATTTTAAACATTGCAAAACTGCTCTGCATTTTTGATGGTAATTGGTCGTTAGTTTTAATATTATATCAAACTTTTGGAAAGCCTCTGGGTTGATAAGTTGGGGAGTTGTTAATTTGCTAATTTGCTAATTTGTTAATTTGTTTCACCAAAATACCACATCGGAGCGAATCCCGCTTTTTCTCGAAAAAGCGGGACGAT
>CAZKDA010000099.1:14943-16650 GCA_964551455.1 uncultured Saprospiraceae bacterium | reverse complement strand
CGCCATCTATGAGCGAGTGGTTGGTGGTAAGGGTCAGGCAGTCCCCGGCGCAGATGGTGTCGGCGCCTTCGAGGGTTTCATAAGTCAGGTTGGGGTCTATCTCGGCTAAGTAGAAGTTGTCGTAGGCGGCCATCTCTCTGCTGTGGTCGCCGTCTGTAAACGTTACCTGTATTTCGTCTGGCTGGGCAAAAATTCCGAAGGTCATTACGCTGTAGTTGGTATCTGCTGTAAAACAGTAACTTAGCTTTGCCCATTCATTAGGCCCGTTGGTCATCAGGGTATCCAGTTCAATTTGGGGATCGAGATAGATAGGCGGATGAAATGGTTGGATCACAGGCGTGTCCACAATAAGTGTATCAGAAAAATAGATGCCGTGGTGGGAAAAACCGGGACTACCATCGAACGCAGGTCTCAGATAGCAACGCAAAAAATAATGCTTGCCCTGCTCTAAAGGCTGTGACAGCTCTACCTGGCTGTAGGCTCGATTCCCACCATTTGCTATATAACAAAAAGTATAACTATTTATCATATAGCCCGTCCCGCTTTGTGCGGCCAGTAGGATTGAGTCGTATTCATAATAACTTGAAACCGGGTCGTCCAAACAGTCCGTATTGACGTACTTAGGTGGCCGAGTCCCCCTCATGGTCCAGTGCGGCAACACATCAATGGGGTTGGCATGAATGAACCAATAATCACAGTCATAATATTCCTCAAAATCACCGTTGGGAATCAAATTGGGCTGGCTCATTACATACGGAATGCAAAAGAGCAAAACCGACAGAAAGGTAATAACTCGGGTAATCATAAGCTTATATAGATTAAAAACCCACTTGCCTCCTTGTATTGAGGAGGCAAGTGGGTTAGGAACTTACAAGAGGATCATAGTTTTACAAATTTTCCGGTAAAGGTTTGTCCGCCTATCCGGGCTGAATAAAAGTAAATGCCCGGAGCGGCATCGAAAGGCACAGAAACCTGGCGACCATCAAATGACAACGGTTGCGATGCGAGGGCATGGCCGGCCGCATCGAATATGGAAATGAAGGCTTCGCTAGCTGCGGCGCCAGACAACTCGCCAGTTAAGTCAAGTTTCAGGGTAGCGTCTCTTATAGGATTTACGCTAACTTTTATGCTCAATCCCCTATTGTTTGGATCATCGATTAAATCATTAACATAAGTGGTAGTATCTTCAGCACAATCCCCATGCTTGAAGAAGTAGGAATCAGTCACAGGGTTTTCGTCACAGCCATCATCATAAGTTAAATCCAGTCGATAGCAATTACCTCCCTGTTCAACACAAGTAATCAGCATAATTCCTGTAACAAACGGATCTTCGACAACTACTATAGTGTTGCTATAAAGTGCAATCCCTACATCTGCCCCTGTGGAACAATCGACCTCAATAAACTCATAATCCACAACTACTCCTTCCAGGTTCACTACATTACGCCCCATGAAAAGAATAGCATTGACACAAACTCCCGGAAACGTAGTACAATCAGGCGGCTCCAAGTGGGATCCTGGCAGTGAAGTAGAAGGCACGAATGGAGGAGGGTTCAATCCGATCACATACGGATCATAACTAAAACAATTGTTTGTCGTATTTGACCCGCCCATTACCCCTGGAGTGAAATCATCTTCCACTCCCGTTTTCACCGAGTCGGGTATAATCATTCCGGATGCAAATTCGGGTTCATACTCAAATTTCTC
>CAZKDA010000099.1:0-14843 GCA_964551455.1 uncultured Saprospiraceae bacterium | reverse complement strand
AAGTGTTGCACAAAAAGATCAGGGTAAACAAGGTCAGGAAAGTTCGGATCGATAGGTGAAGTGGTCGTGTGTTGTAGCGTTGTAACGTTTCTGGTACATTGACAGTGGGTTGTTTGATATTCATGCTTTTAATGTTTTTTGTAAGAAAGCCGGTGAAACCAAATAAAATGGCCAATTTGATGAGGGGACACGAGCTGTTGTTAGTTTAAGAAAAAGGTGTCGTTCTGAATAACAACATAAATGTACAATTAAATTCTAATTTATAAAAAACCCAGTTTTTCAAAAATCAGGTTTCTGAAAATCCTCTAAAGCAGGTTATCTAATGGGATTGGCCTTTTCGAGGCGGGCCTTCCATCGCCAACAGCGTGGCTTTATGCGGTGTTGCTTATACATTACTCCTACTTAATAACATGGACAAAATATTACCGCCCGCCGCTGATGGAATTGTGGTCAAATAAAGCGATAGTCCTGCTGAAATCCTAATTCTCAGCGCCGGCAGGACAAAAAAGAAAAACGAGCCGATGCGGAATATTTAAAGGATGAAAACGAAACACTTTACGCCAATTTCAGGAGTCAGGACATTTCGATACCTTTTTTCGACCACACAGTAAAATATGATTTCCCGGGTGTTTTGTTTTTTCGATTGAATTAATTTTCAGGTTGTTAAAAACCAATAAAACTTCATAAAATTCTTCTTGTGACATGGCGCTGATTTTGCTCCACCATAAGGTTGACCAAGAACTTTTTTTTAATCAATCAAAATCGTTGATTCATCATTTTAAAAAACCTTTTTATAAAATACATTGACTTTTGGATGCCGGAAATCTTTAAATTGGAAACTTTGAAAATACTGCTCTCCTAAAACCCTTTATCCCTGAACGTACAAACCCAAATAATGCAAAAGGACATTTACCTTATCCACTCATTATATTCCGCTATTTTTTTCTACTGCACAAGTGGTGAGTAAACCCTTGATCCGCATTATGAGCGAAAATCAAAAAAGACAAAATCAAAAATGAAAAAATCCCTTGTAACAATTATTATCATCTCATTAATGGCCATGAGCCATATCGCCTGGTCACAAAAAAACATCACGGGAAAGGTAATTGATGAAACTGACAATCAGCCTTTGATGGGTGCATTAGTCCAACTTCAATCAACCGGAACAGGTACGATCACCGATGAAAAAGGGAACTTTCAAGTGGATGTTCAGAATGATGGTGATGTTATCAGTATCAGGTACCTGGGTTATGAAGAAGCCCGTATTGAGGTCAATGCCAGCACATCCGATTTAGGAGTGATCGCATTACAGCGGGCAAATACAACCCTTGATGAAGTTATCGTAAGCGCTTCCCCAAATAATTTCAAAGGCCGGTTCAAAGGAAGTAATTTCAGGATCAATCCAATTGCCTTAAAAAATATTAATCCATTAAGCACGGAAGAGGTACTTCGGACGGTACCGGGAGTGAATATTGTAGGGGACATGGGACTTTCCAACCGCCCGAACATCAGCATCAGAGGCTCTTGGGGCAGACGATCTAAAAAGGTTTTATTAATGGAAGATGGCACACCCTCCGCTCCGGCACCCTATATTGCACCGGGAGCTTATTATAATCCTGTGAGCGACCGCATAACCTCCATCGAAGTATATAAAGGCGCGGATATGCTGCGCTATGGCCCCAACAACATGTATGGTGCGGTCAATTATATCACTGCCTTGCCGCCTCAAAAGCCTGAGTTGCGCCTCAAGCTGATCGGTGGCCAGCGAAATTATCAGACAGGGCTTTTATCTTATGGAGGTACCTGGAACAACCTTGGAGCATTGGTCGAAGGTGTTTACAAGAAATTCGATGGCTTCACCGATAATTCATCGGTTGATTTATTGAATTTGAACGCTAAAATTTTCGCCAAACTTTCAGAAAATCAATCCCTTTACTTTAAAGTGAGCGGACAGTTTGAGGACAACCAGGCATCGCTGAGTTCACAAACGCCTTTTACCTTTGATACCGATCCCACGCAAAATCCTTTCGATGCCGACCAGTTTACCATGAGGCGCTATGGAGTGGACATCATCCACAAATGGCTTCCCAAAAACAATTTGAGTTTCACCTCAAAAATATATGCTTCCGACTTTGAGCGGGATTGGTGGCGGCAAATTACGGCCAAGGTCAAAGCATCTGAGGTAAGAAATTATGTTGGGGAAGATATTTTCAATAACCGGTACAGCTACCTGCAAGGGAAAACCTTTGGCGAGGAGGATTACATCATTGTGGGCAGAGTAGTGAACGGCCGGGAAAGTACTTCGGATAGCCGTTGGACGTACACCGTTTCAGGCTTTAAAGAAACCATGAACTACGATTGGAACGCATTCGGAGAGGAACAGCATTTGGAAGCCGGTATAAACCTGCATCGTGAAACGTTTAAAGACCGTTCTTTGGTTGCTGACAGCAGCCGTTGGGCAAGGCATGGAACGATTACCACAGATTTATGGTACCGCCTTTGGTCTGTAAATGGCTTTATCCGGAATGAATTTAAGGTAGGAAAATGGGGCTTCACGCCCATCCTGCGCTTGGAACATGTGGATATGTACCGCCAGGATTTGATCGCCGTTGCCCAAAACCCAAACACTGGCAGTATCGAATCGGGCAGAGAACCTAATGTTTACACCCAATTCTTGCCAGGCATTACGGTGGATTACCGCATGGAAAACGGAGAGTTTTATGGAAGCATCTACCAGGGAATGATTGCCCCTTCCAAAGTATTTGGGTTTCTGGTTGAGCAAAATGGCATTGTTACTAACCCGCTCGCAGGGCAGAGTATCAATATTGACCCGGAATTGTCATGGAACAGAGAAATCGGTTGGAGAGGAAGTTTATGGCACAACCGCATTGACGGCCAACTTACTTACTTTAACAATACCAGTCGAAATTTTTATGCGGGTGGCCGGAATGAGGTGTTTGAAGAATTGGGTAAAATCAATGTGCATGGGTTGGAAGCAGCATTTGGAGCGGAACTTTTTAATTTGAAGCGACACCAGCTTCGTTTATCAGGAAATATCAATGTAATGCAGTCGAAAGTATTGGATGGCAGATTGGTGGACAAAGACCTTTTTTCGCAAGTCATTCACAGCACCGCCACTCGGAACGAATATATCAATACTGTAAATGTCAACCGAAATGCTTTTGAAGTTTATGTTTCCGATGGCACGGGAGGCGAAGTACTTCTAACCGATGAAACTATTGACCAGGCAGATTTTCAGAACATTACAAAAAGTGTGATCCGGTTTGGAGATAATGGAATTTCAGATGCAGAAGCACCCTATACACCAAAATGGAACGCAAGTATTGCATTGAACTATGATTATCAAAACTTATCAATGGGTATAAGCGGTCATTTCGTAAGTGAGCAATTCACGGAGTTCCATAATTTTCATAACGAGTCAGCCGACGGTGCAATTGGCAAATTACCTGCTTATCATTCGATAGACGCTTTTGTAAATTATGATTTTGTCCTCGGAAAAAAGCTCAAGATGACCGCTTTTGTCAACGGAAAAAATATCACCAATGAAATTTACAGGGCATCCCGCTTGAACCGGGCAACATCAGGGGTATTTGGGGGAGGTTTCAGGCAAATCATCTTTGGCGTAAATATGAAAATATAAAGATTGTCTCAGTCTATCACCCTTGATTGGAATATCTCGACGCCAAAAATGTTTTTGACCGACAATTTTTTCCCGGCCCGGGAATCTGGCCTTCCGATGGCAGGACTTTGTCACTGACCGTTGCGATCAGGGTTTAAATTTCATTTTCGGGCAAATAGTCCAAAAATTCTTCGAGGTTTTTGAAATGGATGTTTTGCATTTTGGGCATCGGAATATCTTTTTTTGTACTTAAAAAAAGGTAGCCTGACTATATTTTAAATTCCATTTGGATACTAAACCAAAAGCGTTGCAAGTTATTTACAACATCAATTTCAGATGGTCTTTGACGCGAATTTGCACAAATTTCACAAATTGCAAATCCAAAATTTAAAAAAATAAATTGGCGGAATTGGTGAAAATTTGTGTCTTCTCATTTTCAATTTCTTCAAAAAAACAGATTTATGAAACAACTAACTTTTGTACTGTTTTTCCTTTCTTTTTTATACTGCAAATTTTTAAACGGACAATCTACGGCAAAAGGCATCGCAGCCGACACCATCATCCAAAACTTCCATCACACTGACAATATCCAACCTACAAAAAAAGAAGCTTTGATCCGCCTGAAAGTCATGGATTTTAAAAAGCAGGCGCTGGAAGGCATTCCGCTTTGGGTGTATCAAAAAGGCAACAGCCAATGCTGGCATGGCATTACCGATGAGCGCGGCGAAGCCATTTTCCTGTTGCCAAACAATGCGGATTTTACCGTGAATGTTGACCAGGAAACCGATTACCGCAAATTCAATATCCCAAAGGAAGCCAACCTGTCCAAAACGGTTCCGGTGGTTTATATGTCCACGCGGATCAAAGAGGTAGAAAAAAACGACACGATTTACCAATATCTCGCGCAAGGCCAGATGCCAACTGCAACAAGGGTTTTGGTAACGGTCAAGATAGCCGACCTCGATAATCATCCCCTCGCAAAGGAAGCGCTTTATTTCGTGAGCGAAAAAACCAAAAAGGTCTATCCCGTAGTGACCAATTCCAACGGAAACGGTACGCTGCTTTTGCCAAAAGGCGATACCTACTGCGTCCATTCCTACGGTTTTCAAAACATCACCTGCAAAACCTACAAGGAAAGCCCCGAGTCGCGAACCAGCCGCTTCGAACTAAATACCATCTCCACGGAAGAGTTCAAACAAAGAGAACGGGAACGCGCCAGGTTGCTGGCCCAAAGGGATTCCCTGCGTCGTGAACAGCGGTTGAGGGACTCAGCAAGCATTGCGGACATGGAGGGGTATAATTTTTATCTGCAACATTGTTATGGGAAGTTTGATTTTGAAAAAATAAAAAACAATGTGCTGAAAGCGGTTCAAAAAGACCGGAAATCGCTCGCAGAAAATCCTGACCATTACACAGCTACCGGCCAGGAGATCAGGGCTATGCTTCATCGGAATAAAGACCAATGGAAATCCAAAAGGATCGTCGCCAATATTGATTGCAGCATGTACCAGTACATCGATGAACTAATGGTGTGGAATTATACCGATGAAGCCGAGCAACAAAACAATACTTATTGGCTGTTCAACGGGTTTCAGTACAATTCCAAGCCCAGCGATTCAGGGCACGACCGCAGGGGCATTTTTTATGTTCCCAACAATGACATCGAAGGCTTTTGCAAAACAGTGGATAAGATCGTCAACTTCAGTTGCAGCGGCAACCGGCTGGAGAATGTGGTGGAAGCCCTGATCCTGGGCGCAAAGGATAAATCGCCCGAAGAGGAGTTGCTTTTCATTGCCGACAATTACAGCGATGCCAGCGACCTGCACAGGCTCGGCGAGTTGAAGGCTCCCGTCAGGGTTCTCCTCACTGATTCGGAATACGGCATCAACGAGCATTACCTCGAAATTGCATACCGCAGCGGCGGCTCCGTTCACACGCCCTACGAAGACCTCAACAGCGAACGCCTCCAATCCCTAAAGGATGGCGAACAGCTTCGGATCGGGAAGTATGCTTACCAGTTTTTTAAAGGGAGGTTTTTGAAAATTAGCTGAAGTTTGTAGCCTGCCTTTGCCGTCAGGCAGGTTCATAGTTTGTGGTTTTTCGAACCATGAACCACAAACCTGCCTGGCGTCAGGCAGGCTGCAAACCCTGAACTAATCTACTTCGCAAAGATCCGATCAAAATCCTTAAACGACTTGAACTCCAGCGCGTTGCCGCTGGGGTCGTAGAAAAACATGGTGGCCTGTTCGCCGGGTTCGCCTTTGAAGCGGATGTAGGGTTCGATTACAAACTCAATCCCGCTGGCCTTGAGTTTTTCAGCGAGGTTTTCCCATTCATTCCATTCGAGGATGGCGCCGAAATGCCGGATGTGTAGTGGCAAAAGCATCTGTTGGTTTTTTGTGCTTTCGGAGAGGCGAATATACCAAAAGCCTGGAATTATTCAAGCATTTTTAAACAAGTGGAACACCGAAGATATTTCTATTTCTTAACAAAAGTCAAGTTGGAATAATTGATTTGATCCTTGCAACAAGAGTAATAAAAAGTAAAAAAGTGGTTCCCGTTTTCAGGCAACCACTTTTTTGGTAAGGACTATAATACTGCGATCATTTGATCACAATCCCGCCAAAGTCCAATGTAGCCTGGATAAGTCCGGCGTTTTTGCTTCCGACGTAGCCCTTCACTTTATGCGAAGTGTTTTTCTTCTCTTTGGAAGTCACTGCCAGATCGACGGGGTATTTTACATCGGCAAAATTCGCTTCGATGTCGATCGCATAATCGGCGCCTTGTTCGGGGGTGATCTTAAAGTCGGTGTATTTTCCTTTGAGTTGAAGAGAAGTGAAATTTTTCCGCAGGTTTTTGATAGCTAACTTGCCGTAAGTCATCGAAAATGAGCCTATGTTTTTAAGGTTTTCCACTTCAAAATCACTGAATTGAGAATCAGCGCTGAGCAGGTCAATGTTCCGGATCTCGAAGTTATCGTATTTCCCTTCGTTTTTCAATTCCCTGAGATTTCCCAGCCGGTAGCTGTCGTATTTGGAAGTGCTGCTCACATCCATAGCTTCGTCGATATACACCTGCGAATAGCGGCTGTTCACCTCGACTCCGGTAGCCTTGTTGACCTTGATGTGGGAGTATTTGATATCGATTTCCGTATGTTTGGTTTTGACGATGGTTCCGTTGCCATAACCCAATGAAATTTTGCAATCGTTATTCACGCCATCCATCGTCAGGTCGCCGTAATTGACCTCGATATCCGCTGCTCCGTCGATCTCTGCGATATGGACATAGCCGTATTTGTTGGAAAGGTCCAGGTTGCAGCTTTTGGGCATTTGCACGAGGTAGTCGATCTTAAATTCTGCTTTGGTATTTTCGTTCCACCAGTCCTTTTTTTGTTTGTCAAACACGGTTTGTGCCTCCACGAGGTCAGCGCTGTTAGCAAATTCGATTTTTATCCGGTCGAAGATCTTTTCGGCATCGCTTTCGGTGCGGGCAACCACTGTGATCGTCACGTCAATCTTGACTTTGTTTTGATCCCAGGTTTTCACATCGATCCTGCCGTATTGATTCGTCAGATCGACTTTCCCATTTGCAGAGATATTGAATTCTTTGGAAATATTTTTTTTAAAATCCGGCTTAGAGCCTTCGTTTGCAAGGGCAATGGAAAAGGTCTGCGATGTGTTCAAAATTGCCATGACAAAAAAGAGGCACAGCATCCGGGTTTTATATTTCAGTAGAGTCATTCTGTTTGGTTTTTAAATTTTCTTCTTTAGCTGATTGAATTCTTTCCAACACCCTTTCGAGTATCGAAATTTTTGTTCTATAGTTGTTAACCATAGCATCGATCACCTGTTCTCTTTTTGAAACGGGCGTATTGGAAAGCTCTTTTTTCAGATCCTCAAAGATTTTATCCAGTTGTTTGAGATCGTCATCGATTGTCGGGTCATATTTATAATTGGCCAACTCCGCCTCTTTGATCATTACCTGCTTTTTATAAAACAACTCTGTTTCGGCAAATTCGGGGTACAGTTGATGAAAGGCATCAGGTTTGGAGGTTTTGTTGTAATTCAAGCCAATCAAAATACCGGCTGCTACCAACACAATTGAGGCGGCTGCAATACGCGTAAATCGCCAGATCGATATGCGGCGACCGTTTTGCTTTTTGTCTCCGTCCATGTGGTTGCTCACTGCCTTCCATACCTTTTCCGGCGGTTGCCTGTCATCGAATTCCGGACGGTTGTTATTTATAAATTTTTCAATATTATCGCTCATTGTTGTTGATTTGTTGATTTGGCAATGTGGTATTTTGGTGTTATGGTGTTTTGGTGTTTTGGTGTTATGGTGTTTTGGTGTTTTGGTGTTATGGTATTTTGGTGTTGTAAAAACTCATAATTCATAACTTATAGCTCTTAACTCATCATTTTCAGCAACTCCCTGAGTTTTTTCTTTGCACGGCTATATTGCGATTTGGAAGTTTGTTCGGAAATATTAAGAATTTCGGCGATTTCACCATGGTCATAACCTTCCATCTGGTAAAGCGAGAACACAACGCGATAGCCATCGGGCAGCCGGAATAACGCTTCTTTCACCGTACCGACGCTGAGTTTTGCCTCCTCAACCGGCCGGGTATCCTCACGTTCGGCAACCTTTTCATCAATCTCCTCAAAAATGATCCGGCGTTTTTTTAAAAAATTGATACAATTGTTTACAACGATCCTTTTGATCCAGGCGCCCACCGAAGATTCAAACCTGAAAGTATCGATCTTGGTAAACACATCGATAAACGAATTCTGGAGAATGTCTTCCGCGTCGGCTTCATTTTTCACCATGCGAAGGCAAATGTTGAACATGGCTTTGGCGTAAAGCCGGTATAGTTCAAACTGCGCCTTTCGCACTCCCTTTTTACAATCTTCTACCAGGTGCCGATGGCGATCGTTGTATTCCAATTGTGTTTACTCATTTGATGTTAAATGACAGTGGTTGTCTTAAAAGGTTGCTTTTACAGCGCTAAGTTAAGGAATTTTGGATGGGGCGTTAGTTTATAGTTTGCCGCCTTGCGGCGTTTGTAGTTCGTGTTTTTTCAATTGAACCACAAACCACAAACCTGCCAGCCAGGCAGGTTTATCCGTAAACAAGTAAAACATACTGAAACAGCCGAATCGTTGGAAAAATGCACTTGGCATGGATTTCCGCATCCGTTCCATTTTTTATTACTTTTGCAGCAAATGAAAAAACACAGCCCTGATGATAAAAGCAAACAACCCGAAAATACAGTCCTGGCTCGATGTCCCTGAAAAGAGCGAATTCCCGATCCAGAATTTACCCTTTGGTGTTTTTAAGGTCGGAAGACAAGCGCCGCGAGTGTGTACGCGCATCGGCGACCATGTGATCGACCTGGCAAAGGTGCATGAACTCAGCTTTTTTGCCGACATGGATATTTCGCGATCCATTTTTCGCAATGATTATATCAACGATTTTATGGCCTTAGGGAAACCCATGACGCGAGCCATTCGCGACCGCATCTCCGAGCTTTTTGATAAAAAAGTCACCAAATGGAATACCCGTGAATTGGCGGATCATTTTTTATACAACATCAAAGACGTCGAAATGCAACTGCCTGTGAAGGTAGGCGATTACACGGATTTCTATTCGAGCATGGAGCACGCCAAAAATGTCGGCGCGATGTTCCGCGATCCGAAAAATGCGCTGCTCCCCAACTGGAAACACCTGCCGGTAGGGTATCATGGCCGCAGCTCTTCCATTGTCGTTTCCGGCACGCCTATCCATCGCCCGAAAGGACAATCGAAGCCGCCCGATGCTGAAAAGCCCGTGTTCGGCCCCAGCAAGCTGCTGGATTTCGAGCTGGAGATGGCCTTCATCGTGGGAAAGCCCACCGCGCTTGGAGATACCGTTCCCACGGCGCTGGCTGAGGATCATATCTTCGGGCTGGTGTTGTTCAACGACTGGTCGGCACGCGACATCCAGGCCTGGGAATACGTGCCGCTCGGCCCTTTCCTCGGAAAAAGTTTTGCCTCGACGATCTCACCCTGGGTGGTGACGCTGGATGCGCTGGAACCCTTCCGCGTGAATGGCCCGAAACAATCGCCCAAGGTACTCCCTTACCTCGAATACGATGGAAAAAAGAACTATGACCTCGATCTGTTCGTGGAGATCAGGCCTGAAACCGGCAAAGGCAAAACCGTCTGCAAATCCAACTTCAAATACATGTACTGGAATATGTGCCAGCAACTGGCGCACCACACCATCAACGGCTGCAACTTCAATATCGGCGATATGTGCGCTTCCGGCACGATCAGCGGAAAAAACAAAAGCGCTTTCGGCTCCATGCTGGAGATCACCTGGCGCGGCTCGCAGCCGGTGACTATGCCCGACGGCTCAGAGCGCAAATTCATCAACGACGGGGATACCGTGATCCTGAAAGGCTGGGGCGAAAAGGACGGCATCAGGATCGGCTTCGGGGAAGCGAGCGGGAAGGTGCTTCCGGCGAAGTAGGGCGTCGCTGTCAACTGTCTTATGGAACGCAGATCGAGCGGATTTTGCGGATTTTCACTGATTTTTTATCCGGTATTATCTGTAGCATCTACGCCATCCGCGTTCAATGATCCATATTCCCTTCAGTGGTTGCACATCAAAAGATATCATTCACAATCACAGATTGAAATAAGCCAGCTTAAAGTTTTATTTTGCGCTCCAAATGTTGCCGGCCTGAGCCAGTGAGATGTTTTCCGAGATTTTCATAAACCACGATTTATTTGATCCCTGAAAAATACATTCAAAGCCTTCGGAGATTCAGGACTATACACCGCCTTTTAGGCATTACCCTGGCACTGCTGCTGTTCATCAGCGCCGTAACGGGTGTTTTGCTTTCCTGGAAAAAAGATGTGGCGCTCCTCCAGCCGCCTACCCGCGAGGGAAACAGCCCGGAGATGAACAACTGGAAATCATTTGCCGAAGTAGATTCCCTGGCAAAAATTGCTTTTTATGCTGCTCATCCGGATCAGGCCGGCAATGCCGTCGATCGTTTCGATGTGCGGCCTTCCAAGGGGATCGTCAAAGTACTTTTTGAAAAAGGATATTGGGAAGTGCAGATCGATGGGGTTTCAGGCCAGGTGTATTCCATCTCCCGTCGCCATTCCGACTGGATCGAGGCGCTGCACGATGGCTCCATCGTCAGTGATCTTTTCAAGCTGGTGTCCATGAATCTTCTGGGATTTGGTTTGCTGATGCTGATCGCTACCGGCTTCTGGCTTTGGTACGGCCCGAAAAAGATCAGAAAAAAGAAGGCAGCGCTTAAAGCTAAAAAATTCGGGAAATGATCACAGAAGGTGGAATACTTCAAGTTCTGTGTAGATCAGCGAAATCAGCGGGACACTTTTTATTTCCCGCAGAACTTGTGACCCCGACATGAATGTCGGGGTTATAACGCAGATTTTATATCCGTGAAAATCCGCCATTTCAGCGAGATCCGCGTTCCATCGCGCAGAAAAGAAATAAAATCAATAATCAAAAAAACACCGGATGGAATCTCACCTGCCCCAAGGTGTTGAACTCGAGGGTTGGCGCCGGCACCTTCAACGAATTGGCCATAAACAACAAGGTTTTTAAAAAATGGCTTTGGGTTTTGATGCGGGTGAGATCCAAATCCAGTGAAAGGAAAAACTTGCGATAACGCGGATATGCTGTAGCATCCAGTTGGTAAAACACCTCGTCTTCGAACCATTCGTTTTCAAAACCGCCGTACATGTTTCCGGCGCCGTAACCTGCGGCGATGTTGAGCCATTTCGGGAATTTGCTGTCTTTATTTTTGAGGAATGAATAGACATTCACGGAAGCCCAGATGGTTTGTTTGTTGTAATCTTTGAGAAAGCGCTCTGCCACCGTTTCCCCAAAAAGTGAATACGCTCTGGCTCTGATAGTTGTGGAATGATCGCCGTTATAAGAAGAGATCGTCGTTTCGGGATATGTTGTGGGAAAGGCGGACATTTTCATCACGATCCGTTGCTCCTTCCAGGCCAGTTCCTGGGCGACCATCATGCCGCTGCCCAATGTATTGAATGCCATATCCGACCATGAAAAGCCCCACTTTTCGGAGAAGCCGTCGAGCATTTCCACAGAAAATTGTAAAAAAAAGCTGATGCCGGCTGCCGTCCACATCGCTTTCCGGCGTTTCATGCCCGTCCACTTGCCGCCCTGGAAGGCCCAGTTGGCGTAAGTATAAGTGGTAAAAAGGTGCCCCATTTTATCTGTGTTTTTCCATTCTCCCCAATCATCGAAGGAGTGAAGCGGTGAGCGATCATAACCCTTGTACCAGGCTTCGTTCAGCCCGATCATCAAACCCGTGTAGGCGGCGGTACCGATAGAAGCGCTGGTCCAGAACCGCCCCTTGTCAAAATTTTCGGCAGGTTTGAAAAAAGGGGTTTTCTCCTCTTGCTGGGCAGCAATCGTAACAACCAGGCATCCCAAAAGTAATATCGTGAAGAAAATCGGTTTGAAGATTTGCATAAAGTGAATTGAGAATTACCGTAAAATTAACCTATTTTTAGCACTCCAACAGACCAGACATGAGAAATCAAAATGCAATCAAATGGTTATATCAACAACTACCCGCACTGATCGAAAAAGGCATCATCCCACATGAAACCGCCGAAAAAATAAAACAGCATTATGGCGAAATCGATGAAAAACCGGATTACAACATTGCCTTCCTTGTGGCGGGAGTGCTTGGCGCTGTGCTCATCGGCGGCGGCATCATCATGATCTTTGCTTACAACTGGGAAAATTTTTCGCGTACCTGGCGCACGATCCTCAGCTTCCTGCCGCTGATCTTCGCGCAGATGGTTTATGCTTACGTTTATTTCCGGAAAAGAGATGCGAATAGCTGGGTGGAAGCCTCTTCAGGATTTTTGATGCTCATGCTGGCTTCTTCCATCGCCCTCATCAGCCAGACTTACCACGTGGCCGGCAACATGGAAAGTTTTTTATTCATCTGGATGTTACTCAGTATTCCCTTGCTTTATTTGATGAACTCCAGCCTGGCCGCCATTTTTTACCTGGCAGGTATTGCAAGCTGGGCGATCAATCAGCAAGACTCCGAGTCGGTTTTCTACTGGGCTTTTCTCCTGGCTTTTTTACCGCATTTTGTGATAAACACAAAAAACGAACCCACAGTGCGTGGCAACCTGCTGGGCTGGACATTAGTGATCTCGTTTGCCATCGCGTATTTCGGGGTCATAGAGCCGGAAATCCCGGAGTTCGGCATGCTGTGTACGGCCTTGCTGATCAGCAATTTTTACCTGAAGGGGGAATTGCTTTACACAGGCAACAGCTTTAACAACAGCTTTATAAATCGTCCATTTCAGACGACGGCCATCGTGGTGTTGTTCATTATGTGTATGATATTGGGTTACAACTGGCCTGACGATGAGACCTCGATGGATACCATCATTTACGGTTACCGGTATGCGCCCTGGGCGGCAATGATCAATTTTTTGATATTGGTTGCAAATGTCCTGGGTTTCGGATACCTGGTATTTCTGAACCTGAAGAACAACAAATCGCCAGATTATTTCATGTTGGGCTTTCCGTTTTTTATACTTGCAGGAATGATTCTGTCGCGGACAGGCCAGGAACTCTTAGCCATTATTCTGGCAAATGTATTTTTGTTTTCGTTTGGTATTTTTTTTATAAAAAATGGTATTTCCAAACATCGAATGGCTAAGGTAAATGTAGGCATGCTGTTCATTTCGGCTTTGATCATCGCCCGTTTTTTTGACACCGACTGGGGGCTTGTAGCCAAGGGAGTTGTTTTTGTGTTGCTCGGTATAGGTTTTTTGAGCGTCAACCTCTTGCTTTCCAAAAGATTGAAGGCGCTGCGAAAAAACGAAGACCACAAATGAAAGCAAAGAAGTCGTTTTCGTCCGCCAATTTTTTACTTTTATAGAATTATTAAAACCCGGAGATACCAAAACTGTTATTGTTACAAACCACTCGATAGAACTAAAAACATTAAAACCTTATCATCATGAAACAGAACAAATTAATTACACTTGGCATAATTGCAATGGTTGCGCTGATCTTCGTACTGGCGCTTTCCAGCAGTATTTTTCTGACCATCGATCCGGGACAGAAAGGGATACTCTTCAAACGATTCGGAGGGGGGTTGCAAATGGACTATGTTTACGGACAGGGTTTTCACATCATCGCACCATGGAACAATATGTTTGTTTACGATGTCAGAACCAATGAATCGTATGAAGCCATGACGGTGTTATCAAAGAACGGTTTGAATATCAAAGTCGATCTTTCGTATCGATACCAGCCCGATCCCGATAAGATCGGTTATATCCATAACGAGTTGGGCATAAATTATCTTGACAAAGTCATTATCCCGGAGATCAGGGCAGCTACCCGTGAAGTGATCGGAAAATACCTCCCCGAAGAGCTGTATTCCAGCAAACGGGAAACGATACAGGAGGAGATATTCCAACGTACCCATGAATCTATAGCCAAGAAAAACCTGGTACTCGACGCGGTGTTGATCCGTGAGGTTACGCTCCCGGAAACGCTACAGCAAGCCATTGAAAGGAAACTAAAAGAAGAACAATCTTCGCTGGAGTATGAATTTCGGTTGGAGAGAGAAAGAAAGGAAGCAGAACGCCGGGTGATCGAAGCCCAGGCAAAAGCCGATGCCAACCAGATACTCAATGCCAGCCTTACGGATAAGATATTGAAAGACAAAGGTATCGAAGCTACGCTCGAATTATCCAAATCTCCCAATTCAAAAGTAGTGATCGTCGGCGGTCAGGATGGCGGCTTACCCCTGATCCTCAACAACTGATAAACAATTGAAGGTTAAAAAAAGGAAGCTGTTTTTCGCAATGGCTTCCTTTTTTTATATCCGTTTTTTTTGAAAGTTCAATCGATCACGGCGCGGACGAAAAGTATCCGCGGTTTTCAGTAGCTTGAGGCCGATACATTTTCTACGATCCGCCTGCCCCTCCTGACGAAATCGGAGCAGCCGAGAATTAGCAGGGGGACAGAAATATTTTCCAAACTAAATC
Source organism: uncultured Saprospiraceae bacterium (assembly GCA_964551455.1). Taxonomy (GTDB): domain Bacteria; phylum Bacteroidota; class Bacteroidia; order Chitinophagales; family Saprospiraceae; genus JAHDHW01. The sequence goes on along the minus strand of CAZKDA010000099.1, from coordinate 125 downwards.
AATATTTTCGCTCCACTTTGCATAGGAATGGTGACTAAATAAAACCACTACCTGTCCCGCAAGGCGGGAGAGCGCTCAAAGCAGACACACAGAACTCCAAGTTTGTCTCTGTGTTTCTTTGTGGT
>CAZKDA010000098.1:8804-16793 GCA_964551455.1 uncultured Saprospiraceae bacterium | reverse complement strand
TCAGCCTGCCTGCCGCAGGCAGGTTGGATTCAAAATTATCCGCAACTTGAGTTAAGTATTAAAGTTCTGGAAAATAACCCCCACAGTCAGATTTTTATATGTTCCATCAATTGACACATCAAAATTAGCCAATGGTTTATCATTTGAATTTTAATAGTTTGTCAATATTAATCCAATCTTCAATGCCATACTTTTTGTGTACGGCATTGAAAAAAAATTAAGAGACAGTACAAGGTAAATTGCTCCTAACCCCCATTAGCCTATTCCAATTACTTACCTTTACCTAAAAAACAACTTTGAAAACCATCCTGCTGGAAAAGTTGGAAAACAGGGCCGTTTTGGCGGTGGCGGAGATCGATGCGACTGCTGCGGAAATGCTCGAACGGCTGGAGGCGGACCAAGCTGCGCTGCTTGAATATTCCGCGCTGAAAAGCGAAAAAAAGAAAAGGGAATGGCTGGGCGTCCGGTTATTGCTGCGTGAGATTTTAGGTATAAGTAATTTCAGCCTACGGTATGACGATCAGGGGAAACCCTTTTTGGAAAATTCTCCCCGCCAGTTGTCTATTTCACACTCCGGGAAATATGTATGCGTTTTGGTGGAAACACAACGCTCCGCCGGCGTCGATATCCAGGTTTTTAAACCGAATATTGCTAAAGGTCTGGGACTTTTTATGAGCAAACAGGAACTCCAGGATTGCTCCGGACAGCAAAACGACCTGTCGTTGCATGTGTACTGGGGCGCGAAGGAAGCGGCGTTTAAATTCCTGGGTTTAAAAAGCACGGACATCAAAAACGATATTTATATCCTTCCTTTCAAACAGAAAAAAAACGGAAATCTGGATGCCCGTATCGCCGGGCGACAAGCGCCGCTCAGGCTGGAATACCGCATTGCGAATGACTATGTTTTGGTATTTACTTTTTGAGGTGCGAAGTTGCTCGTTACAAGTTACAGGTCAGGTTCGATGTGTATTAGTTTATTGGTGTATTAGTTTGTTTAACCCATAACGCATAGCTTATTACGCATAGCTCCTGTTCACTTCCTTCAAACCGTCTAAACTATTTTTTGGAAAACTCCGATGACTAATGTCAACTTTCAATTGATGAAAATCATTTTTTACCAGCCTTATTTTGAAGACTTTTGGCAACGAATTACAACATAGTTTTCAATCATTTTTTTAAATTTAATAAATATGGAATCACTTCTTGAAAAGACAGTCGGGGAAATCGTTGCATCAAATTACAAAGCCGCCGACGTGTTCAAAAAATATGGAATAGATTTTTGCTGTGGCGGAAAAGTTGGCCTCTCCGAAGTTTGCAATCAAAAGTCGATCAGCCTTGCCGATATTGAAAACGATCTGAAAAACTTGGCCAGTCAAGCCGAAAGCGCTCACGACTTTGATCGCTGGCAGCCGGATTTTTTAGCCGATTACATCGTCAATCAACATCATACTTATGTCAGGGAAAACATCCCGGTGATCGTTCAATACGCACAAAAAGTAGCCAGGGTTCACGGTGAAAACCACCCGGAAACAGTTGAGATCAACCAACTTTTTCAGGAAGTGGCTATGGAACTGGACGCACATCTGCAAAAAGAAGAAAAGATTTTGTTCCCTTACATCAAACAGTTGGTGGCGACAAAAAGCGAAAGCAATGCCTGCATGGTTTCTCCCTTCGGAACGATCGCCAACCCCATTAAAATGATGGAGGCAGAACACGAAACTGCCGGCGATATTTTAAGGAAAATCGATACACTCAGTGACAATTACACGCCACCGGCCACCGCCTGTAACACGTATCGGGTGCTTTACGCAAAATTGCAGGAGTTCGAAGCGGATCTGCACAAACACGTTCACCTGGAAAACAATATCTTATTCCCGAAAGCGCTTCAGCTTGAAAAAGTTCGTAGATCATAGTTTATAGTTCGTGGTTCGGAGTTCATAGTTCCTAGTTTGGAAAAAACTATAAACCACGAACCATGAACCACGAACTAAATTAGACGTCAAAAACAGTTTTTTTTTATTTCAGAGATAGTGGATTGAAATGGTTTGTGCTATTTTTGGGGGATGCTACCTCGACGCTTAACTGAAAAATTTTACCAGCTATACGCTGAAAAACCCTTGTTGGTGAGATCGCCCGGACGAATCAACCTCATCGGAGATCATACCGATTACAACGAAGGTTATGTGTTGCCGGCGGCGATCAACCGGTACATCAATTTCGGGATTGCTGAAAACGGAACCGAAACCAAATGCCGGTTGTATGCCCTCGACCTCGACGAATCCTTTGAATTCGACCTGTCGGATTTTCAGCCGCTCTCCCAGGGTTGGCAAAATTATTTGATGGGCGTGGTTTTTCAGTTGCAGCATACCGGAAATTCCATCAAAGGATTCGATTGTGTTTTTGGCGGGAACCTTCCGCGTGGGAGCGGCTTGGGTTCCTCGGCAGCTTTGGAATGTGGGTTGGCTTTTGGCCTCGACCATTTATTCGATCTGAAAATCCCGGCTCCAAAACTTGCCCGGATGGCACAGCTTGCCGAACATCATTTTACAGGGGTCAAGTGCGGGATCATGGATCAGTACGCTTGTCTGCTGGGAAAAAAAGACCACGCCATGCTGTTGGATTGCCGGAACCTGGAGTTTTCCTGGTTTCACGTTGGTTTGGAGGATCATGTGTTTCTGATCTGTGATTCGAACATCAAACACGACCATGCTACTTCGGCATACAACACACGGCGGCTCGAATGCGACACCGGCGTTGCCATTCTCAAAAAATACCATCCCGAAATTTCCAGCTTGCGGGATGTTGGCAAAGAAGCGCTGCATTTTCACAAAAAAAGTTTTCCACCGGTGATTTATAACCGCTGTCGGTTTGTGGTAGAGGAAAACCGGCGTGTGCCCGAAGCTGCAAATGCATTGCTTCAAAACGACCTGAAACTATTCGGCAACCTGCTTTATGAAAGCCATGCCGGGTTGCGTGATCTTTATGAAGTGAGCTGCCGCGAAATCGATTTCCTGGTTGATCTGGCTCAAAAGGCCAACTACGTTTTGGGCGCCCGCATGATGGGGGGCGGATTTGGCGGGTGTACGATCAACCTCGTTGAACGCTCTAAAGTCGATCACTTTCGGGATCACGCCCAGCGCCAGTTTGAGTACAGATTTGGAAAAAAATTAAACACGTTCAAAGTGTTAGTCAGCGATGGTGTCAGCCTTGTTGACGATGCGGATCAAGAGGGCGGAATAACGCGCTGATCCACATTTTTTTTGCCAATCAGCGGAATGACTTTATCCTGGATTTCCAGTTGCAAAATCTCCAGTACACTTCTTTTTACAAAATGTTTGTGAACGACCAGACCGATCGATCTGGCCGGCACGGGAGCTTCAAACTTCTTGAGGAAAACCTGTTCCTTTTCCGGAAAATCAATGGTTGCCAGGAGTGGCAGCAGCGTAATGCCGTTGTTTTTGATGACAAATTTCAGCAGGGTGTCCAAAGTTCCCGATTTATATTCGAGGTTGCGTTTGGCGGTCCGTTTTTCGTGGAGTCCGCAGATTTTTTCAACCTGGGTACGCATGCAATGTCCTTCTTCCAGCAACCACAGCCGATCAAAGTCGATCTCACTCACGGTCAGGTTTTCTTTGCGGTTGTTGTCCGTGTGGTCGTACAACAAAAACGGCTCGTTGTACAAAGGGATTTCAATCAGATCGGGATGGTTCAAAGGAATGGAAGCAATGCCGACATCCAGTTCGCGGGTGGTCAGGTAGTTGACCATTTTTTCGGTCGTGATCTCGCTGACCTCAAATTGCACGTTTGGAAAATTTTCAACAAACTCGTTTAAAAAAAGTGGCAGCAGGTAAGGGCCTACCGTAGGGATCACGCCGATCTTCAACTTGCCGCCAATTTCACCTTTCAGGTCCTGTACCACCTCTTTGAGGTCGTTGATCTCCATGATGATGATCTTGAGTTGGTTGATGATCTGCCTGCCTTCCTTAGTGATGGTGATCGGCTTGGTTTTGCGGTCAAAAATGATGATCCCCAGCTCTTCTTCAAACTTTGCGACCATCGTACTCAGGGTCGATTGGGTGATGAAGCACCTTTCGGCAGCCTGTTTGAAGTTTTTCAATTCACTGACGGCGATTACATATTCGATTTGTTGAATGTTCATTGATTTTATCAATAGTGTTATTGAAAATATCGTTTTTGTCAATCAAAGTTATAAACTATCTTTGAAGCGCTACAAAGAAATTTTTTTTAAAATAAAAAACCCTATACTATGGAAAAGAAGAAAAAATTAACCACCAACAGCGGGTGTCCGGTCAATCATTACGAAGACTCCCAATCCGTAGGGGCTCGCGGGCCGCTCTTGCTACAGGATTTCTTTTTACATGAAAAACTTGCGCAGTTCAACCGCGAGCGGATTCCCGAAAGGATCGTTCACGCCAAAGGCGCCGGCGCTTATGGAAAATTTACCGTTACGCACGATATTTCCAAATACACCCGCGCAAAGCTGTTTTCACAGATCGGAAAAGAAACCAAATTGTTTGTTCGATTCTCAACCGTAGGCGGTGAGAAAGGCTCCGCCGATACCGAAAGAGACCCGCGTGGCTTCGCCGTGAAATTTTACACCGAAGACGGCAACTGGGATCTGGTGGGAAACAACACGCCTGTATTTTTTATCAAAGACCCAAAGAAATTCCCGGATTTCATCCATACCCAGAAGCGCGATCCGAAGACCAATTGTAAAAGCCCGACCATGATGTGGGACTATTGGTCGCTCAATCCCGAAAGCCTTCACCAGGTGATGATCCTGATGTCGGACAGAGGCACACCCAACGGCTTCCGTTTTATGAACGGTTACGGCAGCCATACCTTCTCAATGGTCAACAAAAACAACGAGCGGGTTTATGTAAAATTCCATTACAAAACCATGCAGGGCAACAAAACCTTCAATGATTCGGAAGCTACGGCCATGAAAGGGAACGACCCGGATTATGCCCAGCGCGACCTCGTCGAGGCAATCGAAAAAGGCGATTTTCCAAAATACGCCATGAAAATACAGGTGATGACGCCTGAGCAGGCAAAGACTTTCCGCTGGAATCCATTCGATCTGACCAAAGTTTGGCCGCACGGTGAATTTCCGCTGATCGATGTAGGTGTGATCGAATTGAATCAAATCCCTGAAAACTATTTCCAGGATGTTGAGCAGGCTGCTTTTGCTCCCGCAAACGTGGTCGATGGCATCGGATTCTCTCCTGATAAAATGCTTCAGGGAAGGATTTTATCCTATCCGGATGCCCATCGCTACCGCATCGGCGTCAATTTCGAATCGCTACCCGTAAACCGTTGCCCGTTTGCTACCAACAATTACCACCGCGACGGCGCTATGCGTTTCGACGGAAACGGTGGCAGCTCGCCAAACTACCGGCCTAACAGCTTCGACGATATTTACGAGGATGAAAAATACAAAGGCCAGCCTTATGAACTGGATTCTAACATCGTGGGATATTTCGACCGCAATGAAAATGATGACGACCATTATTCACAGCCCCGTGCTTTGTTTGAACAAGTGATGACCGACCAGGAGAGGCAAAATACCATCAATAATATCATTGGCGCGATGAGTGGCATCAGCGGCCCCAAGAAAAATGATATTATCCTGCGCCAGCTTTGCCACTGGTTCAGATGCAGCGAAAAACTGGGAACAGCTGTGGCCAAAGGACTGGGCGTCGATCTGGATGAGGTGATGAAATCAATGTCCAACAAAGAAAGCCATTTTGTATAGTATAAATGTTCATGTGCATATTTAATGGCTGCGCGGATTGAAAGCTTTGTCTTTCAATCCGTTTTTTTTTAGATAGGACACAAATTGCCACGAATTTACACAGATTTGAAACTACTATACACGACACCGCATAGATTTCGGATTTAGAAAATAATCTATGCTTAGTCGGTATAACTGTTCACGGCAAATTTCGGGATTAATAAAATCCGAAATTTATCCGTGAACAAGTATATTTAAAACTTTGTGAAATTTGTGAAAATTAGCGTCTTAAAAAAAATGCCGGAAAGCCTTTTCAATAATTTGCTTTGGATTTGGATCGTCGTTGCACTGATCGTTTTCCCTTTTCAGTTTAAAACCACAGCGCCGTATGGCCGCCATATTCGCCGGGGCTGGGGACATATAATGGACAACCGCATAGGCTGGATGCTGATGGAAATGGTTTCGCTGTTTGCTTTTGCGTGGTTTTTCCTTTCCGGTAAACCGGCTACCACGATCAACTGGTTTTTCTTTTTTTGCTGGGCGATCCATTATATCAATCGTTCTTTCATTTTTCCATTTCGCACCAAAACCCAGGGGAAACAGATACCCATGGCGGTAGTCCTTATGGCCGTGTTTTTTAATTCGGCCAATGGTTTTTTCAACGGCTACTATTTTGGGAGTATGGAAATGTATGAAGCCTCGTGGCTTTGGGATGTCCGATTCTGGGTGGGCAATGCGCTGTTTTGGAGTGGATTTTTCATCAACCAGCATTCCGACCATATCCTGATCTCTTTGAGAAAAACAAACGAATCGGGGTACAAAATCCCTTACGGCGGCATGTTCCGGTGGGTTTCCTGCGCCAACCATTTCGGAGAGATCGTCCAGTGGTTTGGGTTTGCAATGATGACCTGGTGTTTGCCCGCTTTTTCTTTTGCCATCTGGACGGCAGCCAATTTGATCCCGCGGGCGGTCAGCCATCACCGATGGTACAAAAGCCATTTTCAGGATTATCCGAAGGAGCGGAAGGCGTTGATACCGGTGGTGTTTTAAATATCTTCGCTTTTCAATAATTTTTCGCCTGTTTCCAGGTAATGATTGATCGCCTTTTCCCACCAGTGCATGGAAGATTGAAAATCCTTTTGTAATCCGGTTTCGAGATATTCGATTTGTTCCCTGTTCAGCGCCGTGTATTCATATTTGATGAAAGCATCAGTAGCGCCGGAACCGTTGGCTTCCAGGTTTATGAAAATTCGGGCAACGTTTTCGGCGGGAGTGAAACGAACAAATTCAATCTGGAAATTAATGGGATCATATTTCGTCACTATCCAGGTCGTTTCGCTTTTTCCATGATGCGGTGTTGAAAACACACAACCTTCTTCCGCAAAACCGCTTTCCGACCAGATCATTTTGTATTCCCAGCAGTCGAGCCAGTCCTTTTCCCTCACGGGACAAAGCAGGGGAAAGACTTTCTCCGGGGTTGCAATATTTTTTTGTGTAAAAGACAGCGTTACTTTTTTTGAAACAATGGTATCCATGATTTTTAGCGGTTTGGAAACAGCAAAAGTAAAAAAATCAGTAACGCTTTCGGAAGCAATTCCAAAAAATGTAAATTGTGCCTTCTTCAAATCACAACCTTCCCGAAATGACCATTTTAAAACCCTGATATATGAAACTCAGAGGAAAACTCAGCGAAGCCGAATTGAAAGATAAAGTGGTGAATGAAGAGATCGAAACCGTTATCCTGGCCTTTCCGGATCACTATGGTAGAATGATGGGAAAGCGCTTCGATGCAGAATTTTTTGTGCAAAACATCAAAGACGGAACCCATGCCTGCGACTATTTGCTCACGACCGATATGGAAATGGAGCCTGTGCAGGGATACCGCTTCGCCAATTGGGAACTGGGTTATGGCGATTTCCACCTGGTGCCCGATCTGTCCACGCTTCGCGAAGCTACCTGGCTTGAGAAGACCGCCCTTGTGATCTGCGATCTGGAAAGCGAAAAAACACACGATCTGATCCCTGTGGCGCCTCGTACTATTCTTCGCAGACAAATCGAGGCTGCTTCCAAATCTGGTTTCGAAACCTTTGCAGCATCCGAGCTGGAGTATTACGTTTTTGAAAACAGCTATCGCCAGGCAAATGAGCAATCTTACCACAATTTAAAACCAGTAGGCTGGTACCTCGAAGATTACCACATTTTGCAAGGCACGCGAACCGAAAAATTCACTGCCG
>CAZKDA010000098.1:0-8794 GCA_964551455.1 uncultured Saprospiraceae bacterium | reverse complement strand
CTGACGCCGCGAGGAAACATTTGAAAAATTCAGGCATCCCTGTTGAAAACTCAAAAGGAGAGTGGGGGCTGGGACAGCACGAACTGAACGTCCGTTATACTGAAACGCTCGAAATGGCCGACCGCCACCTCGTTTTCAAACAATGTCTCAAGGAACTGGCAGATTCGATGGACATGTCGGTGACTTTCATGGCCAAATTTGCGGAAGACCGCGCCGGATCGAGCTGCCATATCCATGCGAGTTTATGGAAAGACGGAAAAAATGCTTTCGCCGGAAATCAAAGGCTCGGCCCGGTGGAATGCTCCGATATTTTCCGCTGGTTTTTGGGAGGATGGATCGCCCATGTCCCGGACGTAATGCCTTTTTATGCTTCCACCGTGAATGCCTACAAACGATACGTCGATGCTTCCTGGGCGCCCACGCGGCTGGCATGGAGCTACGACAATCGCACCGCCGGATTTCGCGTCGTCGGAAAAGGGCAGGGCCTTCGCATCGAGTGCAGGATTCCCGGAGCGGATTGCAACCCTTACCTCGCTTTCGCCGCTTCGCTGGCCTCCGGTCTTGATGGTTTAAAAAACAAAATCGAACCGCCGGAATGCTTCATCGGAGATATTTATGCTGCAAAACATTTGCCCGCGGTTCCACGTAATTTGCAGGATGCCACGCAGCTTTTTGAAAATAGCGATTTTACAAAAAATGCTTTCGGCGAAGATGTCGTCAGCCATTACACTCATTTTTTCAAAAAAGAAATGGAAGCATACAATACAGCGGTTACAGACTGGGAACGAAAGCGGTATTTTGAACAGATTTAAAGAGAGAGTTCATGGTTTGTAGTTTGAAGTTTATGGTTTTTTAACAATAAGATTTCGGCACAACTACGAACTACGAACTAAAAACCACGAACCAAAAAATGCGCTTAAAAAACAAAGTAGCCCTTATCACGGGCGGCAGCAGCGGAATCGGAAAAGAAACGGCGATTCTTTTTGCAAAAGAGGGAGCCAGCGTTGTCATCGCGGATGTCAACGACCAGGCCGGTGCCGAGACCGCCGAAATGATAAAGGCATCAGGCGCTCAGGCGGCATACATATATGCTGATGTTTCAAAATCCGGGGATTGCGAGCAGATGGTCAGCTTTGCGGAAAAGACTTTTGGGAAACTGGATATTATTTTCAACAATGCCGGCATCATGCACAGTGACGACGGCGATGCCATCTCAACCGAAGAATCGATCTGGGATCTGACGATGAGCATCAACTTGAAAGGTGTTTTTTTCGGTTGCAAATATGCCATTCCGGCACTGCGAAGGGCAGGCGGAGGCTCGATCATCAATACCGCTTCTTTTGTTGCACTGCTGGGCGCCGCAACCCCGCAACTGGCCTACACAGCCAGCAAGGGCGCTGTACTCGCTATGACCCGCGAGCTGGCCGTAATCCATGCCCGCGAAAATATCCGCGTCAATGCGCTTTGCCCAGGCCCGCTGAAAACCGATCTGCTGATGAAGTTCCTCAACACCGAAGAAAAAAAACAACGACGCCTGGTGCATATCCCTATGGGTCGTTTCGGCGAAGCCAGAGAAATGGCTGCCGCCGCTTTGTTCCTCGCCTCCGATGAATCCTCATACATCACCGGCACTGAGTTTCTGGTGGACGGAGGCATCACTGCCGCGTATGTTACTCCTGAGTGAAAATCAGATTCTAGAGATCAGACATTAGAAAGGTTAGGAGTTAGGAGCCATGAGTTATGGATTTGTTATTTTATCTATAGTGCATAATTCATAGCTTTTTTAAACACTATATTTTCATAAAATATAAACCACGAACCACAAACAACAAACTGTGAACAATGAACCTTCATACCTTTAAAGTTATAAGCCCGATTGACGGATCGGTTTATCTCGAGCGGTCTTATGCGCGTGATAGTGAAATTGAAACTGCGCTGAAAAAAGCCATCGAAGGTCAAAATTTTTGGAAAACCACTTCGATCTCTGAACGCGCTGCCGTATGCAGAAAAGCGGTTGCGTATTTTTTGCAGCATGTCGATGAAATAAAAACCGAACTAACCTGGCAAATGGGCAGACCGATCAGGTATTCCGGCTTAGAGATCACCAAAGGCTTTCGCGAACGGGCTGAGTATATGATTGATATTGCGGAGCAAAGTTTGGAGGACATCCAGGTTGAAGAAATCCCCGGTTTTCAGCGTTTTATCCGCAAAGTCCCGCATGGAGTGGTATTGGCGCTTGCGCCCTGGAATTATCCCTATCTCACCTCCGTCAATGTGGTTATTCCGGCGATCATGGCTGGCAATTCGGTTATTTTAAAACATGCACAACAAACGCCGCTTTGCGCCGAGCGGTATGAAAAAGCCTTTCAGTTTGCGGGTTTGCCCGAAGGAGTTTTCCAGGTTTTACATTTGACGCACGGGCAGGTTGCTAAGGTCATAGGCGACAGCCGTGTCGGATTTGTGGCATTCACCGGATCCGTGGAGGGCGGGAAAGCAATTCAAAAAGCGGCTACTCAAAGGTTCATCAATACAGGGTTGGAGCTGGGCGGCAAAGACCCGGCTTACGTTCGCCATGATGCGAACCTGGATATTGCAATTGAAAACCTCGTGGATGGCGCTTTTTTTAATTCCGGTCAGTCTTGCTGTGGTGTGGAACGGATTTATGTTCACGAAAAACTATTCCGTGCATTTGTTGACGGCTTTGTGGATTTGACCAAAAAATACAAATTGGGCAACCCCCTTTTACCGGACACGACGCTGGGGCCGATGGTGAAAACCGCAGCAGCCGATTTTGTGAAAAACCAAATTCGTCAAGCTATCGAAATGAGAGCAAAATCCCTGATCGACCCAAAATTGTTCCCGGAACATCAAGACGGGACACCATACATGGCTCCGCAAGTTTTGATCGATGTCGATCACGAAATGGAACTGATGACCGAAGAAACCTTTGGTCCCGTTGTTGGCATCATGCCGGTTAAAAACGATGAGGAGGCGATCCGCCTGATGAATGATAGCAATTATGGCCTGACAGCTTCCATCTGGTCGGAAAATGTAGCGGAGGCTTTGGAAATCGGCGATAACATCGAAACCGGAACTGTATTTTTGAATCGCTGCGATTACCTGGATCCGGCGCTAGCCTGGACGGGCCTTAAAAATTCCGGGAAGGGATGCACACTTTCTCAACTGGGTTATGATGCCTTAACCCGACCGAAATCTTTTCATTTGAAAAAAATTAGTTCATAGTTCATAGTTTGTAGTTTATGGTTTGTAGTTGAAAACCATAAACCATAAACCATAAAAACCATAAAACCCATAAACTGTAAAACAATGATCTGGAAACAAAATATTAACCTCAGCACCATAAACGAATATGCTTCCAATTCTATCATCGGAGAGTTGGGAATCGAGTTTATGGATTATGGCGACGATTACTTAACCGCAAGGATGCCGGTGAATCACAAAACCGTGCAACCTTATGGTATTTTGCATGGCGGCGCTTCGGTGACCCTCGCGGAAACCGTAGGCAGTATGGCCGCCGAGTTGGTTATTGAAAACAGAGATACACACATCCCCGTCGGTGTAGAGATCAATGCCAATCATTTGTCATCGGTGTCGGAAGGCTATGTTTTTGCAACCGCCCGCCCCGTCCGGATCGGCAGGACGCTCCAGGTCTGGAACATCGAAATTAAAAACGAAAACAACAAAATGATATGTGTCAGCCGGTTGACTATGGCGGTTGTGCCGCGTAAACGTTAGTAAAACATGGTCTTTTCCACCTCTTCACGAGTGCCACCAAGGGCGGTAGATCACGAGCGGCTTTTCACCCTTTAACCAGTTTTTTCACAAATACCTCATTTCCCGTTTTGATAAAAATGAAATAAATGCCGGTGGAATAATCGGCAAGGTCGATTTCCGTAACGTTTCTGAAATTTTGTTGGAGAATGGATTGGCCGGAGGCATTGAACACCTGAAGTTGCAACTCGCCGGGATCTGAAAAGCTAATGTATGTAAGTCCGTTGGTAGGATTGGGATAAATTTCCGGGTGATTTGCATAGACATTTTGCAGCGAAGTTATCAGGTCTTCGCCATCGCAGTCTTCATCGATGCCATTATTTGGTATTTCGGGCGCACCCGGATAAATGTCAGGATCATCATCGTCACAATCTTCAAAAGAATAATAACCATCACCATCATTATCGATGAGATCGCAGTAGTTGAACAATTGCGGAATACTGTTGCACCCTTCGGCATTATTTGAAATAGTGGCGTCGCCATCTTCGAGATAAAGGCAAATGTTTGGCGTGCTGCAAAAAGAGAGCAAAGGATTGTCAATAATTTGCAAATCGGTCAGGCACGAAAAATTCAGGTTTTCCAAGCCATTGAGGCTGGTCAAAGCGGGATTGGACTCGATGATGAGGTCGCCCCTGATCGTCGTCAGTTGTTCCAGGCCTTCCAGGCTGGTGACAGGAGAAATATCCGAGCGGATGATCAAGTCGCCATTGATCGCGGTACAATGTGAATGATCCGTTGCAAAGTTGTCAATTTGTTCCTGGGAAGCGAAAACCAAACCTCCGGAAAAACAATCGCCGCCGGTGAGCAGGACGGAATCCTTCCATAGCTCGAAGTCATCCCAGAATACATTGAGCAATCCACCTTCATCTCTCAGATAATCGATCACGTCTTCGGAGGTGTAAAGTTTTAAAGGGTTAAAATGTTTGAGGCCATCGGGCGCGGGATCATCTGGGTGATGGGTAAAATTCCGGATGTTGTGAACGATGGTTTCCGTTTCTCCGTCGGGTGTAATGCTAAAGATAAACCGGCCATTGCACTCATCGCCTTCGACGAAATAGATTCGGACAGTCATCCATTTCTGGACAGGAAAGGCAAAATCGGTATTGTAAAACTCCCAAATGTAGTTGGTCCATCCGCTACTGCCATAAGACTGTGCTGTGATCCTGACCTGGAGGGAGTCAGGAGTATCTTCTACCTTAGCGAGATCTACTTTTATTCTGAAACGATAGTCTTCTCCCGTCCAGTTGCCGTTATTCCAGAATTCCATCAGGGTTAGCCATTTGAAATCAAAAGGCGCATTTTTCAGCGTATTGAAATCTGCCGGAAGGAAAAGTCTCACGGAGTAAAACAGGTTTTTGATGCCACTATTACTGTTATACAAATTCATTTGAATGCGACCTTTTGAACCATCGACATTCGGGTCTTTGATCCAATACTGCAAAGTGTTGTTAGTCGGGTTGACGGGATCGGGAGCGATTTCCGCAAGGCGCTGTGACGAATTGCCGCCTTGATATTGTATGTTGCAATAACCGATGTTCGGATGGTTTTCAAGATGCGTCTGCCAGTCGTTGGGAGCAACGACAGACAAGTCTGTTCCTTCAATATCGCAGGAGCTACTACTGTGATCGACAATGACGGTTCCCGGCTCAAAGCCGGAGCGGAAGATCATCTCCGGAGCTTGGGCAAATGAATTTAAAACCGTAAAAAAGAAAGAGAAAAGTAGTAGAAATTTCATAAGCAAAGTGATTGAGATAAGCGGGAGCAATAACCAATTGTAACAAAAAATAAGACCATTTTTTTGACAAGAGAACAGATCGTTGACAGGAAACGGTAACCTCTCAGTCAGATCAATGCGGGTTTTGGGAGGAATGATGTGAGAACGGATTGGGGCAGTTATTTATTTTTATTCAAATAAAATTGCAACATACTATTTTTTTTGCGATTTTGAACCTCCTTTGAATGATCTTCCTTTTTAGCAATTCATTACTTTTTGTTAAAAACCCGCAAAATTATCTATTGTTAATTTCGAGTGAATCGAAATTTATTATTAGCTTTGGTCGCCTGACTTTTAACATCCACCGCCAAATAAAGCCGCTTCGGAGTTTACAATCCCTGTGAGCAAAAAGGGGAAAGTGTATTAACTCATTAATAATTTTTATTATAACAAAACCCGAATCAACATGATTACTCGGATTTTACTTGTATTTATATTAGTGTTTGTTTCTAAAATCGCATTATTTTCTCAATGTACCAACGGAACTCAACCGGAATGTACCTGTGAAACTGCTCCGGTTTTGTGTTCTGTTGATGAATTGGACAATTATTCATTCTCGATGTCCAACTATCAACATCCTCAGGACGGTCCCTCTCCGCTCTGTCCGGGTGCAAACAATACTGTCACCAACAACCCGACCTGGTTCGCATTTACTGCTTGGTGTACGGAGCTTGAGCTTACCGTCCACCTTGAGAATTGTGTGCCAATGGGAGGGACGATCGGGGTTCAGATAGCAGTTTACCCGGATTGTACCTGGCAAAACCCTGTGGCTTGTAATGTAGCAGTGCAGGATTGTGGCAATACGAACTCTAAAACAGTCAGTATGTCCGGTTTGACCATCGGAGGGGTTTATTATTTTATTGTTGACGGTTGTGCGGGTTCTTATTGCAATGTCATCATTGATGTCGCAGGAGTTTGCGGCGAAGAAGAGATCGATCCCTGGACAGAACCCATCGACGGTGAAACTGCCTTGTGTGCAGGTGAATCCGATACCTATCTAGTTGAAATATTGACAGGCGCCGGCACTTATCATTGGTATATCAATGGGCAGGAAGTTGCCCAGACACCGGGTCCTTCCTATACGATCACGTGGAATACCCCCGGTTCCTATGAACTGTGTGTGGATGCATCCAATGAACCGTGCGTACCTGTTGAAGATGATCCGCCACAACAGTGTGTAACTATAAATGTCTATGAAGCCGGAGGGGGCAACATATCAGCTACGCCGAACCCACTTTGTCCGAATGACGAAGCAACTATCACGGTTTCAGGGTATAACACTGACCCGGAATACACGGAAGCCATTGTGATCACAGACCCATCAGGCGTGATCCTTCAGATCATGGAACCAAGCTCCGGAACTTTTACACATGACCAATGTGCAACTTTTAATATATGCAGCTACAACTACGTCAATGCCATCGGCACACCGCCCGTCATTGGTCAAAATATCAATAATATCAACTGTGCGATAGAATGTTGCGATATCGAATGTCAGACCCTTACTTTTGAGGACAATGAGGCGCCGACTTTTCCCAATGCTCCGGGGAACCTGAATCTGATTTGTGCTGATCTCATTCCGCCTATGGAGGATATCGAATGGTTAGACAATTGTGAAGGTACCGGCATGGTACCTGGTGATGAAACCGGAAGCGCAAATATTTGCTTAGGCGGAACCTTGACACGTACCTGGACTTTTACTGATATTTGCGGAAATACAGGAACCCATGTTCAAACCATTAACGTTAGCCCCACTCCTGATCCTGCTTTCATCAATCCTCCGCCCAGCACTACTGTGGATTGTAATAATATCCCTGACAGCGCCCCCGACCTTGAATATACCAACAACGGGCAAGGAGGCTGTTTGATCGAAGGCATTGTTTCACCCGTTATGACCGGAAGCGCAGATATTTGCGGCGGTGAAATAACTTTCACATGGAGTTATACGGATTTCTGTGGCAATTCAATCAACCACATCCAGGTAGTTACGGTGACTCCTGCACCTGCGGTTGCTTTTGTCAATCCACCTCCGAGTACTACTGTAGATTGCGACAATATACCTGACAGCGCTCCGGATTTGACTTATACCAACAATGCGACCGGTTTATGTTTGATTGAGGGGGCCGTCACACCAACCCAAACCGGCAGCGCCGACATCTGTGGTGGAACGATCACTTATCATTGGCAATTTATCGGCCCTTGCGGAAACCAAATCCAGCATTTGCAAAATATTACAGTTACTCCGGCGCCTGAGCCGACGTTTATCAATCCGCCCCCAAATATTACAGTATCTTGCGACCAGGTCCCGAATAGCGCCCCAGATCTGGAATATACCAACAATGCGCAAGGCGATTGTCTGATAGAAGGCGCTGTCACACCCACACAAACCGGCAGCGCGGATATTTGCGGCGGCACCGTAACCTATCACTGGCAATTTACAGATCAGTGCGGAAATTCGATCCAACATTTGCAAAATATTACAGTCACTCCCGCTCCTGCAGTACAGTTTATCAATCCACCGCCAAATATTACGGTAACTTGCGACCAAATCCCGGATAGCGCTCCCAATCTTGAGTACACCAACAATGCACAAGGCGATTGTCTGTTTGAAGGAACGGTTACACCGACTCAAACTGGCAGCGCCGACATCTGTGGTGGTACGATCACTTACCATTGGCAGTTTACCGATCCTTGTGGTAATTCCATCCAACATTTGCAGAATATTACAGTCGAGCCTGCACCAGAACCGGAGTTTATCAATCCACCGCCAAATATTACGGTCACTTGCGACCAGATCCCGGATAGCGCTCCCAATCTTGAGTACACCAACAATGCACAAGGCGATTGTCTGTTCGAAGGTGTAGTAGCACCCACTCAAACCGGCGATGCAGATGTATGCGGCGGAACGATTACGTATCACTGGCAATTTATAGATCCTTGTGGCAATGGCATCCAGTATTTACAAAATATCGTAGTCGAACCGGCGCCAGAACCGGAGTTTATCAATCCACCGCCAAATATTACGGTCACTTGCGACCAAATCCCTGAAAGTGCCCCGGATCTGGAATACACGAACAACGGACAAGGCGATTGCCTGTTTGAAGGGTCTGTATCGCCGACACAACAAGGCGACGCGGATATTTGCGGCGGCACGATCACTTACCACTGGCAGTATATCGATCCTTGCGGCAATGGTATTCAGCATTTGCAAAACATAACCGTAGAACC
>CAZKDA010000097.1:0-16919 GCA_964551455.1 uncultured Saprospiraceae bacterium | reverse complement strand
TTTGTCGAGGTCATCCCCTCCGATCCCTTCGCCATTGAGCCTTTTCGTAATGGCCTTTGCCTGCCGTTGCATTTCCTCCTGCGCGTTTTCAATATATTCGTCCGAATAAGGCGTTCCGAGCTGTTTCAACACTTTCAACTTGGCCTGGGTATATTTCGTGTTCAGATTATTTTTAGCAAGGAACGGATAGGCCGGCATGATTGACCCCGCCGATACTGCCCGCGGATCGACCAGGTGCGTATAATGCCAGGCGTCGGATTTTTTCATCAAACCGGTTCCGGCTCTGGCCAGATCGGGGCCGGTTCGTTTGGAGCCCCAGAGGAAAGGACGATCATAAATAAATTCTCCGGATTTTGAATAATCGCCGTATCTGGCGGTTTCCGATCGGAATGGCCGGATCATCTGTGAATGACAGCCCATACAACCTTCTCTGACGTAGAGGTCGCGACCTTCCATTTCCAATGCCGTGTATGGTTTTACTGAAGCGATTTTCGGCACATTGTTGTCGATCATAAGCATTGGGAATATTTCGATAATGCCGCCGATCAGGATTACAATGGCGCTGGCAACCAGCATTTGTATGGGTCTTCGCTCGATCCATCGGTGCCAGTGTTCGCCGGCGTGTTTTTCCGGGATTTCCCTGACGGGCGCTTCCGTTGCTTCATTGGCTACGAGGCTTCCGCTTTTTGCAGTTTTATAAAGGTTATAAGCCATCACAAAAACACCGGCGAGGTATATCGTGCCGCCTACCGCACGGATCATATACATTGGGATGATCTGCGTAACAGTTTCGAGGAAATTTCCATAAGTCAAAAAACCGTCGGGAGTAAATTGCTTCCACATCAGGCTCTGCGTCCATCCTGCCCAATACAAAGGAATGGTGTAGAACAGCATACCCAAGGTTCCGATCCAAAAGTGTGTGTTAGCCATCTTTACAGAATAAAGCGGCGTGTTGTAAATTCGGGGTATCAGCCAATAAAGGATGCCGAAAGTGAGCATGCCATTCCAACCCAGGGTTCCTACATGCACGTGGCCAATTGTCCAGTCGGTATAATGGCTGATCGCGTTAAAAAACTTGAGGGAGAGCAGCGGCCCTTCCAGCGTTGCCATACCGTAAGCCGTCACCGCAACGACCATAAACTTTAGAATGGGATCGGTGCGTACGCGGTCCCAGGCGCCACGGAGGGTCAGCAATCCGTTGAGCATGCCGCCCCAGGAGGGAGCGATCAGCATGATGGAAAATACGGTTCCGAGCGATTGCGCCCAGCCTGGCAGGGAGGTATAAAGCAAGTGGTGCGGCCCCGCCCAGATATAAATAAAGATCAACGCCCAAAAGTGGATGATCGACAATTTGTATGAAAAAACTGGCCGGTTGGCTGCTTTGGGAAGATAATAATACATCAAACCCAGATACGGCGTGGTCAAAAAGAAAGCCACGGCATTGTGGCCATACCACCACTGGATTAGTGCATCCTGTACTCCCGCAAATACCCCGATGCTGTCAAACATATTGACCGGAATTTCCAGGTTGTTAAAAATGTGCAAAACGGTTACGGTCACCCAGGTGGCAATGTAAAACCAGATGGCGACGTAAAGGTGGTTCTCTCTCCTTTTTAAAATAGTACCGAACATATTGATACCGAAAACCACCCATACGATGGCAATGGCAATGTCAATCGGCCATTCCAGCTCGGCGTATTCATGTGCGCTGGTATAGCCCAGCGGTAAGGTAATGGCTGCCGCCACGATAATGAGTTGCCAGCCCCAGAAGTTGATCTTGGAAAGTAGGTCGCTATACATCCTGGCTTTCAGCAATCGCTGGAGCGAATAATAAACGCCCATGAAAATACCGTTGCCTACAAATGCGAAAATCGCTGCATTGGTGTGCAAGGGCCGGATGCGCCCGAAAGTGAACAGCGGAGAACTTTCCGAAAAATTCAGCACCGGAAAGATCAGTTGCAGCGCAATGATCAGCCCGACCAGCATTCCAACTATTCCCCAAAGTACCGTAGCTAAAGCAAAATTTCTTACAATTGCGTTGTCGTAACTAAATGAATCAATTTTTGACATACCGTGTATTCTTGTTTCGTTGATTAATTATTTTTCGTTTTCAGCAGTTTTCTACCATAAAAAATTATCAAACCCGTCAGCAGCGCAAAGCAGCAGTAAAAAGCGATCTGGATAAGTGTCATGCGTCTTTTTTTTCTTCTTTCTCATCATCAAATAAAATCCGGACTGACGGCGTGTAATCGTCATCATATTGACCGGATCTGACTGCCCAGATAAATGCAAGGATGAACCCCAGCGCGATCACAAGGCCAATACCGATCAGAAGAATTAGTATTTTCATTTTTTAAAATTTTCGGCAATTTAGAACCAGCCACTCATAACATATATGACAAAAATCAATGGACTTACTGATAAATATCAGATTCTTTTTACATCCACCAACAAGCTGTTATTTTTATTGACTTTTCTAACACTTTTTTTCAAAAATATGCTCGCCAGGAGCGTACTCATTCCCACACCAAAAACCACAATGGTCACTGAACTCAAAGGCATCAGTATCGCCGCAATGATCGGAGATAGTTTGGCCTGAACGGCATAACTCAATCCCACGACATTGTAAACCAACGCCAAAGCATAAGCCCCGAAAAGCACATAGCGGCTCGTTTGGATGTAAGCGAAAAAAAGCGGCAGACTCCTGAAACGATCCGATGAAACGATCGCATCACAGGCCGGTGTGAAATTATTGATGTCTTCAGCGATCACGATCCCTGCATCGCTCTGCTCCAAAGCGCCGGCGTCGTTCAGGCCGTCGCCGATCATCATTACCCTCTCTCCTGCGCATTGCAGATTTTTGATATACATCAGTTTATCTTTTGGACTTTGGTTGAAATACAGGTTTTCCCCGCTTTTGAAATAAGCTTCCAATCTTTGTTTTTCTGCATCATTGTCTCCGGAGAGCAGGCTCAACCGGTACTTGCGTTTCAAAGCCTGGATGAAATAAAGCAAGCCTTTGCGGTACTGGCTTTGAAAAATGAACTGTCCGGCCACCTCGTGATTGATCTCTGCAAAAACCCCGTTGCTGTTTTCAGCATCGTGGAGCTGTTCCTTTCCGAAAATAAATCGCGCAGAACCCAGGCGGATGAAGTTACCACAGATCTCAGCCTGTATCCCTTCCCCTGGAAATTCCTCGAACTTTCCGATCCCGATCACAGGGACATTTTTGAAATATGAAGCAATGCTCCTGCTCAACGGATGACCGGATTCTGTCGCAAGGGATTTCAACATAGATTGCTCGCGCAACGATAATTTCCTGCCTTTGAAATGTACCTTTTGAAAATTGGTATCCGTGATCGTTCCGGTTTTGTCCAGCACGATATGGCCGGCCTCCTGTATGGCTTCCACCGTGAGCGTGTTTTTCATAAAAAACTGCCTGGCCGCCATGATCCGCAACACATTGCCGTAAGTAAAAGGAATGGCCAACGCCACCGCGCATGGACAGGCGATGATCAGTACCGCCGTAAAAGCATTGATAGCCTTCGGCCAACTTTGAGGAAGCCAATAGGCGAAAGCCAGAATTGCCACAGCCAGGATGATGATGGTGAAATAAGTTCCGATCATCAGGGCGATCCGGCTGCTCTTCGACGAATCCTGTTTTTGAAAGGCGCTTTCATTCCACAACTGCGTCAGGTAGCTTTGCTGCACCTTTTTCCGTACCGCAACTTCGATGCTGTTGCCAGCCTGTTTACCTCCGGCGTAGAGTTTATCGCCGATGACTTTGGAAATCAGGTTTGCCTCACCGGTCACGAAACTGTAATCAATATTCCCTTCGCCTTTTATCAGGATGCTGTCGGCGGGTATCAACTCCTGGTTTTTCACAAGAAGGACATCTCCGGCTTCGACCTTGTCCAGCGGTTGCGAAGTCCATTTATCATCTACTTTTACGGTTGCAGCGATCGGAAAATAGGATTTATAATCTCGTTGGAATGAAATGGTGTGAAATGTTTTTTGTTGAAACCATTTTCCGATCAACAGAAAAAAAACGAGTCCCGCGAGGCTGTCGAAATACCCGGCGCCTGAATGTGTGAGAACTTCAAAAGCGCTCCTACCGAACAAAGCCAGCATTCCCAGAGAAACCGGAACATCGATGTTTAGTTGTTTTTGTTTTAAACCAAACCATGCCGACCGCAAATAATCCTGCCCGCAATACAACAACACCGGAATGGAAAGCAACAGGTTGAGGTAACCGAACACATGACTGAAAGCCAGTTCGCTCAATCCCAGGTATTCGGGAAAGCTGAACAACATGATGTTGCCAAAAGCAAATCCGGCAATGCCGAGTTTGTAATACAAGGCTCTGCCGGCAACGGGTTTGGCCTTGCGCTCGGCCTGGCTGTAATTGATCTCCGGAGGATAACCTATGGAATCCAGCAATTCTACAATCTGCTGCAAAGATTTTTTGGTGGGATCAAAGGAAAGCGAAAGTTCTTTTTTCAGAAAATTGACCCTGGATGAAATAATGCCATCGCTGAGTTTATACAGGTTTTCTAAAAGCCAGAGGCATGAAACGCAGTGGATCTGCGGAAGGTAAAAAGTAACTTTCGTAGTGTGGCCATCTGTAAAATCAATAAGTTTTTCAATGATCTCCTCGTCTTTCAAAAATTCATAGCTGACGTTTTTCCGATATTTCTGACTGATGCCGGGCTGCTTTTCCAGCTTGTAATAATTGTCCAAATTTCCTTCCTGAAGGATTTCAAAAACCATTTTACAACCTTCACAACAAAAGGATTTTTCCTGAAAAAGTATCGTGGAGGATTTACAATCTTCACCACAATGGAAACATGTTTTTTGAAGTTCTGAAACAATGTGATTGTTTGTAGATTTTTCCATTCGGCAAAATTGCAAACGTAAAAAATCCAGGCCGGTGATTTTAATCAGCAGAAATTGTGATTTTGGTCAAAACAAATTGCCTGTCGGTTTTTACGCTGATTTGGTTTTTGAAAAATTGCAGGCATTAAATTATACAGATTATTTAAAAAAATTGAATTTCCAATTCGTTTTTTCAAAAGGAAAGGAAAATTCCGGCGGCATAACTTTTTTTCAACAATGCCAGCCAAATAACAAATCTTGTGTAGATCAAAATTTTTTTTAACCTGTTTCATGACTATCTTTAGGAACAGAATAGTAAGCCAGATTTTATGATTTTCAAGGATAAAGACAAAAAGGAGGAAGCTCTCGGAGGCAACTACAAGGTGAAGAGCCTGAAAGTATTCGGCTCAAAGGAAAACCTGTACGATAATGTCAAAAAATATCGCAAAGTGTTCGACGTGATCGAGAGCAGCTATATTTATTGTGAATTTGCTTTTTACAACAAGCTGTTCGACGAGGCTGACTGGGATGCTGACGTAAAATTCGTTTGCCGCAACCAGCAAAGCAAAGCGCAGATCTGCGAATTGAAAAAAGACCTGATAGTTGTCAAAGAGCAAAATATCATTTTTGTTCGTGAAGGCTGGGGAACCCAAGACCCCGGCTGGTGGAAAAAAGGACGTTACGAATGGGAAGTGTTCATCAATGGAAAATCTGCCGGTATTACGGATTTTTATATCGTTGACGGCGGCATCGTGACCAACCAGTACAACCCGTATTTCGAAATCGAAGAAATCCATCTTTTTGAAAGCGCGCGAAGCGGATTGCCAAAAGCCGACCGAATTTACCTCAGCAGCTTTTCTGTCAGCACCACCCGCTATATCAATATCGAATTGACATTGAAGAACCTGCAAACGGACAATGATTTTTTTCCACTGGAGTTGCAATTCCATTTTTACAATGATTCGGGGCAGCAAAAGGCATTCATGTCGTATTTTAATATTTTTACAAATAAACCCAAAACCATCATGTTGGATACGGGTTTTGGCGCCGACACACCTGGCTACTGGTATGAGGATAATTACACGTTGGAAGTTGTGTTTATGGATCAATTGATTGCTATTGTTCCGTTTTCGGTTGCCAATGTTGAGGAATTTGAAGAGGAACCTCTACCCTTCCGAACCATCAAGGAGGCGGAAGAATTTATGATCCCCGATGTTCCAAAACTTAGCTTCGAAGAGGCAAAACAAGAGCTGGATGATCTCATCGGGTTAAAATCTGTAAAAGCCCAGATCAATGAACTGGCTACTTATCTCAAATTCCTGAAAATCCGTAAGGAAAAAGGATTGGAAGAAGATCAGCAATTCAACTTGAACAGCGTTTTTACGGGGAATCCCGGCACGGGAAAAACCACCGTCGCTCACATGCTGGGACAAATTTATCACAGCCTCGATCTGCTTTCTCACGGCAAAGTCACCGAAGTCGGAAGGGCTGATCTGGTCGGTGAATTTATCGGCCAAACCGCTCCCAAAGTGAAAAAGGCCATAGAAAAAGCCCGGGGCGGAATACTGTTTATCGACGAGGCCTATTCGCTCACCAACCGCGGCGACGACGGCAAGGATTTCGGCAGAGAGGTGATCGAAGTGCTTATCAAAGAGCTTTCCGAAGGTGAAGGCGACCTGGCCATCATCTTCGCAGGCTATCCCAAAGAAATGCAAAATTTCCTCATTTCCAACCCAGGGCTTTCCAGCAGATTAAGAAACGTGATCCATTTCCCGGATTATTCACCGGATGAACTGATGGAAATCGCAGAATACACGGCCCGGAAAAGAAGTGTGCTCATCGAAAAGGAGGCGAATGACCTGATCCATAAAAAGCTCGTCGAAGTCTATCGCAACCGCGATGCTCATTTCGGCAATGCCCGCTATATCAACGGCATCATCGAAGAAGCCAAGCAGCACCTGGCTTCCCGGCTGATGGCTGCCAAAACCGACCCCTCGAAGCTGGAGCCGGAAGAGTTGTCAACCATTACTGTCCATGATGTAAAAAAAGTGTTTAAAAACAATTCGACGGATTACGTTCAGTTGCCTATCGACGAGGCATTGCTCACAGATTCGCTCGCCCAATTGCACGATTTGGTCGGTCTTGAAAACATCAAAAAAGAAGTGGATGAAATGACAAAGATCGTTCGATATTACAAGGAGATCGGAAAGGATATCAAAAAGGCATTTTCGTTTCATAATGTTTTTACAGGAAACCCAGGCACCGGAAAAACTACGGTTGCACGCCTTCTGGTCCAGATTTACAAAGCGCTCGGCATTCTCGAGCGGGGTCATCTGGTGGAATGCGACCGCAAATCGCTCGTCGCCGGCTATGTCGGGCAAACGGCCATCAAAACCGGTGAAATGATCGATAAAGCCATTGGTGGCGGCCTTTTCATCGATGAGGCTTATTCATTGTCAAAAGGCGGATCGACCGATTTCGGAAGGGAAGCCATTGAGACTTTGCTGAAAAGAATGGAAGACCAGCGCGGCGAGTTTATGGTCATCGTTGCCGGTTATCCCGATGAAATGAAAGATTTCCTGGAAGCCAATCCCGGCTTGTTATCCCGCTTTGATAAACAATTCGAATTTTACGATTACAATGCAAACGAACTGCTCGAGATCGCAAAGCTGATCTTTGAAAAAGAGGAACTGACCCTCGAAAAAGCAGCCGAAAAACACCTGGAAGAATACATCAAAAAACTCCTGGAAAACAAACACAAATATTTTGGAAATGCCCGCACCATCCGCAAAATAGTGGAAGAAACTATTCGCAAACAGCACCTTCGCATGGCCGGGCTGCCCGCCTCACAGCGCACTCCAAAAAAGATCCAAACCATCAAAATGGAAGACATCTCCGGCTTCCAGATCATGGAAGAAGACCTGAAACCCCGACGCGGGATTGGGTTTCGGTAGATGCCAGAACTTGTGACGCCAACGGCGTTACGATAGACTGTAGACTTCAGCATTTATCATACAAGCCGCTAAGGTGAACGGTGAACCTGATACCCGAAACCTGACACCTGATACCCGATACCTGATACCTGACATCTGACACCGGATACCCGACACCAAACTTTTTTCAAATTAAAATAAAACGACAATCCTTAAATCCCACAGGAAAGAACTAACTTTGTATCCCGTAGCATAAGATTTGGAAATCTCCACAACGAACTGGAAAAACATACTAATAATGACCAAGTATATTTTTGTTACGGGCGGTGTGACCTCATCATTGGGAAAAGGAATCATCGCAGCCTCACTCGCCAAACTCCTCCAGGCCAGAGGGTTCAAGGTAACCATCCAAAAATTCGATCCATACATCAATGTCGATCCGGGTACGCTAAACCCCTACGAACATGGCGAATGTTACGTAACCGACGACGGCGCCGAAACTGATCTGGATCTCGGACATTACGAGCGTTTCCTCAATATTCCCACTTCTCAGGCGAATAATGTAACCACCGGAAGGGTTTACCAAACCGTTATCAACAAGGAGCGGGCGGGTGATTATTTAGGAAAAACCGTTCAGGTGGTTCCGCATATCACCGATGAGATCAAAAGGCGGGTTCAGTTGCTTGGGCAAACCAACGAATATGATATCGTGCTTACCGAACTGGGCGGCACAGTGGGCGACATTGAATCCTTGCCTTACCTCGAAGCTTTGCGGCAATTGCGCTGGGAACTTGGCGTTGACAATTGCCTGGTGGTCCACCTCACGCTCATCCCTTATTTGAAAGCTGCCAAAGAGCTGAAGACCAAACCCACACAGCATTCCGTAAAAGAGTTGCAAAAAAACGGGATTCAACCCGATATCCTGGTTTGCCGGACGGAATACCCGATCAACATGGAAATCCGCAGAAAACTGGCTTTGTTTTGCAATGTCGATATCACCTCAGTAGTAGAATCCATTGATGCTGAAACGATTTACGATGTGCCGCTGCTCATGTCTAAAGAAAATCTGGATACGACTGTTATTTCCAAACTCCGTTTAACCGACCGCAAAGAGCCTGACCTTACCAAATGGAAAACCTTTTTGGGTAAACTGAAAAATCCAATACATGAGGTGCACGTCGGCCTGGTTGGAAAATACAACGAGTTGCAGGATGCTTACAAGTCGATCCACGAAGCTTTTGTTCATGGCGGTACAGCCAACGAAACCAAAGTGATCGTCATTCCTATCCACAGCGAAGAACTGGAAGCCAATCCCCACAAAGTAGCCACAAAGCTGGAAGACCTTGACGGCATTTTAGTGGCTCCCGGATTCGGGGAGCGCGGGATCGAAGGAAAGCTGGCTGCGATCAAATACGTCCGTGAAAACAATATCCCGTTTTTTGGAATTTGCCTCGGAATGCAATGCGCTGTGGTGGAATACGCTCGTAATGTATTAAAATTACCCTGCGCCGCTTCGACGGAAGTGAACCCGGATACCGAAAACCCGGTGATAGATCTGATGCAAGACCAAAAGAAGATCACTGAAAAAGGCGGTACGATGCGTTTGGGGGCTTACGGTTGCGTGCTCAAGAAAAAATCCAAAGCCTATCTTGCTTACAAAAACACACACATCAGCGAGCGCCACCGCCACCGTTATGAATTCAATAATAAATATTTGACCAGTTTTGAAAAGAGCGAATTGCAGCCGGTAGGTATTCACCCGGAGTTGAACCTCGTAGAGATCGTCGAGCATAAAACGCACCCCTGGTTTATCGGCGTTCAGTTTCATCCTGAGTTGAAAAGTACTGTTGAAAACCCGCACCCGCTATTCGTTTCTTTTATCCAGGGTTGTTTGAACCACGCCAAAAAATCATGATCCGGATATTTTGAATCATTTTACCACACGGAATATTTCGGCAATTCTTAAAACCTGCCTCCCATTTTTTGCCCTGTTTGGGATTTTGACGTATTTGGTAAAAGACCATGCTTTTTTTTGGGATACTATTCAACTGGCTTCAAGGCATGCGCATTGGTTTTATGAAAACGATTTCCGTTATTTTTTTCTTCCTGAAGAAATAGACAGCGGGCATCCTCCTTTCTTCGGGATGTTGCTGGCCGGTGTATGGAAAATATTTGGAAAAACGCTGGCGGTCAGTCATTTTATGATGCTGCCATTTCTGGTAGGAATCATTTTGTTTTCTCAACGGATAGGCGCCTATTATCTTGGCGAAAAAAACTCGGTGTACCTTTTACTGCTTCTTGCGATCGATCCTTTTTTTGCCAGCCAAAGCGTTCTGGTAAGCCCGGATATCATTTTGATCTTAGGCTGGACGATGGCACTTTGGGCTTTGCTCAGTGGCCGCCGTACCTTTTTGTTCGTGGCAACACTATTGCTCGCCGCAGTCAGTATGCGAGGCATGATGGTCGTTTTTTCATTGTTTTTGTTCGACCTGT
The DNA here is from genome assembly GCA_964551455.1 of uncultured Saprospiraceae bacterium. Classification (GTDB taxonomy): domain Bacteria; phylum Bacteroidota; class Bacteroidia; order Chitinophagales; family Saprospiraceae; genus JAHDHW01. Next base: position 6,618 of record CAZKDA010000097.1, on the reverse strand, counting down.
TTCGGCAAAATGATATACAGCTTATCAAAAGCAATTTTTTTAAAACTCTTCTGCCGTATATGCCTTCCGGGGTATTCGGGATAACTTTTCTGTTTTTACATTATCAACATACCGGATGGATTGGCTATCATGCGGCATCGCCCTGGGCGCCTTCCTTCGAGTGTGTCGGTTTCGGAGGCTTTATATGGAACATCGGCATTTTGGGTTGGCGGCTGCTGGATTTCGGAAGGGTATTTTTGTGGGGAATGATCATTTTTGGTTTTGTAAAACTGGTTTTGAATCGTCGGGCATTGAATCCCAAAATAATGGAAATAGTCTTATTGATCTTCATAACGTTGCTGGTGTTGACACCTTCTTTACTGATCCATAAAAACCTGATCGGGCATCGTTATTTACTTCCTGCCTGTTTGGCGATCAACCTGCTGGCGGTGGCTGTTTTGTTTGAACTGCAATTGAAAGTACTTTTTAAAAACATACTTTTTGCGGTCATCTTCCTTGGCCTGTTTACAGGCAATTTTTGGATTTATCCCAAACACATTGCTCAGGGTTGGGACGTTACCTTGGCGCACTTGCCGTATTATTCTTTGAGATCGGAGATGATCCGTTTTCTTGAAAAGGAAAAAATTCCCCAGGATTCGGTCGGAGCGGCTTTCCCGATGATCGGCAGTATGGAAATACTGGAATTGAATGGCCGGAGCGAAGGGTTCCGCAAAAAAGATTTTGAAAATGATCGCTACATTCTGTATTCCAATATTTACAACGATTTTTCAGATGATGAACTTGACCGGCTGGAAACCGATTTTGAAATCGAAAAGGCATTTTATCGAAACCGCGTATGCATGATCTTGTATAAACGAAGCGAAAAATCAGAATGAGAAAGCTGAAGCTGAACGAACTGAACCGTGCAAGCCCGCATGAATTTAAGCGCCAGGCCAAAACGCCTTTTGTGCTGGTACTCGACAATGTACGGTCTGCCCTCAATGTCGGCTCAGCTTTTCGGACGGCAGATTCATTCGCCCTCGAAAAGATTTTCCTCTGCGGCATCACGGCCAAACCTCCGCATCGCGAAATCCTGAAAACCGCTATCGGCGCTACCGATTCCGTCGCCTGGCAGCATTTTGAGAAAACGACCGACGCTCTCCGCGTACTTTCAGAAGGTGGTTATAAACTCTTAGCCGTGGAGCAGGCCGAAGCCAGCACACCTTTACAGGATTTTGTCCCTGATCCTTCACAAAAAATTGCATTGATATTTGGAAACGAAGTGAACGGGATCAGCGAAGAAGTGATGGAACGCATCGAGGCATGTATCGAAGTTCCGCAATTTGGGACCAAACATTCCCTGAACATTTCAGTGTGCATCGGCATCGTCGTGTGGGAGTTATTCAGGAAATGGAAATGGGGTGGCTTGTAGTTTTTGGTATCCGGTGTCCCGACTTTGTCGTCCCGCTTTTTCTCCAAAAAGCGGGATTCGATCTGGTGTCTGGTGTCTGGTGTCTAACGAAACCCATAATTGCGTTGATCGAGGCGGATGCCGATGCGAAGTCCTGCGTAAAATTGTTTCAGGTCGGTTGTTTCACCGGCTTTGTCAATTGGGATAGGAGTTTCGGACATCAGGGAGAGATCATTCCAGGATGCGTTGAAAAGGTAGTGGAAACCAACTTTCGGAGTGATCGTCACCAGGTTGCTCAAGCCAATATCCAGCCCCAGACCGGCGCCCAGGCTAAAGACGTAATTGCTAACCTTTTCGGTAGTATTGGCAGAATATTCCAAGCTGTTTTGAAAATAATTGATACCCGGAGTAATTTGTAGAAAAAGGCCGCTTTTGAACACATCATTGCTTTTGCTCCAGGTCGGGCAATTGCAGTCGTTATCGAGATCAAGGAAATAAATATTGGTGTTGAGCAACAGGCTGTAAACCCTGGATTTCGCCATCACAGCACCATCGAGCGGAGTAACGATCTCTTGCTGAAAATTGGTAAATGCCAGTTCAGGTGTGAATTCTATCCTCCTGTTTTTCAAACGAAACCAGTAGTCAATACCAACGGAATAGCCGTTTTCAAGGAATTCCGAGTTCTGAAAATATTGCTTCCAGTTGTTATCTGCATTAAACCGTACGCCGGCATGGAGGCCGAATTGTGCGCTGGCAGCGTTAGTAGCAAAAATGAATATTGTAAAAATGACTAGCCGTTTCATATTGTATCTTTTTTGAAAAAATTGATTGATGGGTTGATGGGGTAATCCCGATTTCATCGTCCCGCTTTTTCTCGAAAAAGCGGGATTCGCTCCGATGGGTTGATTGAGAGGCAAATTAGCAAATTAACAAATTAGCATTTTCAAAAATTACAACAAAAGTAAGTTTTAAAAAAACGGTATCCATTATTTATCTATAAAGTTTGACCAATTTCTACTATCGTTAAACGTATCTTTGCGCTCATATTTTCAAAAATAATACACATTTTGAAAACAAAGACACTGAAACGGGACAAGGTAAATGTCATCACGCTGGGTTGTTCCAAAAACCTGGTCGATTCTGAGAATATCATCACGCAACTCAGAGGGAATGATTTTGAGGTGGAACACGACAGCGACCACGATGATGCCAATATTGTCATCATTAATACCTGTGGTTTCATAGACCTTGCAAAAGAAGAATCGGTGAACACCATTCTTCGATATGCTGACATCAAATCCACAGGAGCAATCGAAAAACTTTACGTGACCGGCTGTTTATCGCAACGTTACAAAGATGAACTTGAAAAAGATATTCCTGAAGTTGATGCCTATTTCGGAACTTTGGAACTGCCCGGATTACTCGCGAAACTGAATGCCGATTACAAACACCAACTCATCGGCGAGCGGATCACCACCACGCCACAGCATTTTGCCTACCTCAAAATTTCGGAAGGTTGCAACCGTACCTGTGCTTTTTGCGCCATCCCGCTCATGCGCGGAAAGCACATTTCCCAACCCATCGAAGCCTTGGTGAAGGAGGCGCAAAACCTTGCTCGATCCGGTGTGAAAGAATTGATACTTATCGCCCAGGAACTGACTTATTACGGCCTGGATATTTACAAAAAAAGAGCCTTGCCCGATTTGTTATTTGCCCTTTCCGAAGTGGAAGGCATCGAATGGATAAGACTTCACTACGCTTATCCTTCCAAATTCCCGCTCGAAGTTTTTGACGCCATGGCCGCATTGCCAAAAGTATGTAACTACCTGGATATTCCATTGCAACATGCCAGCGACACGGTTTTACACCGGATGCGGCGGCAGATCACCAAAAAAGAAACAATCGATTTGATCGAGCTGGCCCGAAAAAAAGTTCCGGGTATGACTATCCGCACCACGCTACTGGTGGGTTTTCCAGGTGAAACTGATGCTGAGTTTGATGAGTTGTGCGATTTTGTCAGAACTATGCAATTTGATCGCGTAGGTGTTTTTCAATATTCCCACGAAGAAAATACGCCGGCTTTCGATATGCCCGACGATGTATCGCCTGAAACGAAAGCGGAAAGAGCCAATCGCATTATGGAAATCCAGCAGGAAATTTCATACAAAAAGAACCTGGAAAAAGCAGGAAAATCCATTAAAGTGCTTTTCGACCGAAAGGAAGGGGAATTCTTCGTTGGCAGGACGGAATACGATTCACCGGAGGTTGACAATGAGGTGCTTGTGAAGGCCGACAGCAATTTTGTTAGGATCGGCGATTTCGCCAATGTGCGCATAACGGAAGTCACGGAGTACGATTTGTTTGGCGAAGTATCAAAAAAATAGACAATCAAAAGATGTTAACTTAGCCGCATCACTTTTAATCCAAAACGACATGGGAACCTCGAAACCCTCATTTTTATACAAAGCATACAATCCGGTAATGCAGGCTGCTATTGTATTTGTGGCGGGTTTTGTAGTGATGTCGTTTGCCAAAATATTGTCCTGGACGGGGATTTTCCAGGCCGGCCAAAAATTTCCGTGGATGACGGCAGCGGCCTTCATTTTGTTCTACGCCATTTTCAACAGCATCACGAGTCTGTCATCAAAAAACCTCAACAATTATTGGCTTCGGTCGATGCTGGCTTTTGCATGCCTGGCGGTAGCCTCCGGATTTTTGGCATATCTTTTTTCCTCGCTGACCATCGGGGAGGCAGGTTCATATCGCTGGATATTTAAGGTACTTACGTTTGGCTACCTCGTGTTTTTATCCATTTTGGGTTTTATGAAAAGGATCGTGGAATTTGCGGAAAAAGAAGATTGGCAGGCTCCAAAAAAACGAAAAAAGCGATGAGGCAGGGCTATCTCCTTATCCCCGTGACAGCGGCGGTAGCGATCCACATTCAATGGATTTACCACATCAAAGAATTGTCGGCAAAAAACATTACAAAGATTGCTATTGTTTAAAAATGAAATAATTACAAAAAATGTATTACCTCCTTTCGATACCTGCGCTGATCTTTATCCTGGCATGCAACCAAACCCAAAATGCAAAAACGAACACTGCAAATCATGCTGAATCGGTCAATACGGTTTTGGTCGTTCAGGGAGACACCATTCCCAAAGTGGTAAAAAGCGAAGCAGAATGGAAAGCCGAACTCACCGAATCAGAATTTTATGTATTGCGAAAGAAAGGCACCGAAAGACCCTTCACCGGCGATTTGTTGAACAATAAAAAAGAAGGCATTTACACCTGCGCGGCCTGTGGTTTTCCGCTGTTCCATTCCTCCACAAAATTCGACTCGGGCACCGGCTGGCCCAGCTATTGGAAACCGCTGAACGATTATAGTATCACCGAAATCACTGATCACTCTCATGGGATGACAAGGATCGAAGTGTTATGCGCCCGCTGTGATGGTCACCTTGGCCACGTATTCCCCGACGGCCCAAAACCCACCGGTTTGCGATATTGTATCAACAGCGTTTCCCTTGATTTTGAAGAGGAAGAGTGAAAGAATATGAGCGATATATATCAAAACCAAAACGGTAACGACGGGAGACAAGATAGGTTATAAATCCATCTCAGGCGCAAACTAACAACTAACCACTAACCACTAACCACTAATTTTTACTACCCCCTTAACGGTATTTTTGCGAAAGCATGGTAAATAATTTTGAAAAAAATTGACCTCATATTAAAATGATCTTAAATTGTGCTTTCAAAATTACAACCCTCCTTTTTTAAGCCCTCCTTAGTTTTTTAGCTTACAATTTTACGAATACTAAAACTGCTTCACATGTTAACCACACCATCATCTTTAATGGCATTGCCATTTCTTTTCCTTCCATTTTTTATTCAAGCCAACACAACTTCTACCTCCGCTGCCAACAACACCTCCGAAATTATCCTGGATGTCGATTGCCCGAAAAACAAAAAGGACTGCAAGGGGCGCCGCGAATGGAAAACGGGGATAGTTTACGAAGGGGAATTTCAATTCGGCCAGCCCCACGGGCAGGGTGTTATGACCTGGCCTGACGGATCGGAATACAGGGGGCAATTCGTCGTTGGATTGCGACACGGCTACGGCGAACAGATCAATATCGACGGCAGTTTCTATGCCGGACAGTGGCGCCGGGGTTTTATGCAGGGCGAAGGCGTTTTTACCTATGCCTGCGGCGACGTTTACAGCGGCAATTTCTACCAGGATGAATTTGAAGGGAAGGGCACTATAACGCTTACGACTGGCGAATTTTACACCGGCGAATGGAAACACAGCGAGATCGAAGGATTCGGAACATTTACAAGAAGTGATAACAGCCAGTACATCGGTTTCAGCAAAATGAGTAAAAAGGATGGTCAGGGCAAGATCGTCTGGCAAAACGGAAATGAACTCGAAGGAACCTGGTCGAAAGGCCAGTTGGATGACAAAGCAGCGTTCCGTTTTTCAAACAAAGAACAACTGAGCGGACAGTGGAAAAACGGCAAACTAAAAGGCAGCGCTCGCTATACTTTTGCAAACGGCAATTCTTTCGTTGGCAATCTGACTGAAATAACAGAAATGCTCCAGGCAGAAAAAAATACCGCCGCTCTTGAAAACATCGCTTTCATCCACTACGCCATCGCCATGGAAAACATCGCTTTAAAAGAATACAAAACATCAAAAAATGAGTTGCAAATTGCTCAATCGATCATCGACGAGCAATCCTATTTGAATTCACTGGTGGATATGCAACTCGGTAGGATTTCAAATTAGGGATCATTCATAGTTAATACACGCTGAGGCGCCGGGAATTACTTCCGGCGCCTTTTTTTATTTACTCCCGGCTTTTGCTCAACAGCCTGATAATGAGCAGCATGTCCGATGTTAACACAAACTTAATCTTGTAATAACAATCAGTTAAAAGCATAGAAGTTTTTTTGCACCATAAATGAGAAAAAAATCAAATTTTAAAAATTACAAAACTTTAGAAATGAAAAAATTGAATCTGCTTTTATTACTGGGATTGTTGCTTTCGATGACCCTATTTGTTTCATCATGTAAAAAAGATGATCCCACACCGGATCCAGACCCCGATCCAGACCCGGAACCATGGGAGATTGCGGCAGATGAGTTTGCTGCTTATTTTGAAGATGCAGGCAACGCTGCGGTCAACCCTTCTTTTGCAGCCGGAAGCATAAAACCAACCGGC
>CAZKDA010000096.1:0-17036 GCA_964551455.1 uncultured Saprospiraceae bacterium | reverse complement strand
ATGATTTTTGTAAAAAAAAGCAAGCCAAAGCGTTGCCAATATTTTTTTTGTCAGCCTGTATTTAACATAATTTTTGTTATTAAAGATGTATTTTCCGAAAATCAGAACGATGGGGGTTGAAGTCATTTTAAAGAGTTTCGACTACCAAAAAATGATTTCATTCGGTTTCAGAATATATCTTTTTTGAACGATGAAAATGAAGCAGGACATTTAAAACTTAACCAATTTCTTAGTATCTCTAATTTGAAGAAATTGTAAGATTGAGTTTAAAGGTTTCAAAATAAACAGCCATGACATTAAGTCTGATTGGCAGTTCTCCGTTTTTTTAAGCAATTGTAAAAAAGTAATTCGGTTTGTATAATTTTGATTATATTTCCCATAATTAATATTATGTTAAATAGATGTTTTTCACCTTACTCTTTCCACTCCGGGACATTTCGTAAATGAATTTTGGAATTTTGAAAATGGAAATCTCCTTTTCGCTCTGAGATAAATTTTCAAGCAAAAAGGGTCAGGCTGCTTTAAAAAAATAAAACCCCCTCCCCTATTTTTTCAACAGAGGAAGGGATATACAAAGTTATATTTTCATCAACTTCAGGAAATGAAAATTGTCACCGGTTTGAATCTTACAAATGTAAACTCCCGGAGACCATTTGGTTGCTGGGATTAACAGAGAATGAGTTTCAGTATTTTGCAAAGTGAACAGTATTTTGCCGGTTTGATCGTAAATTTCAACGTTACACTTTTGTCCAATATGATTGTTCAATGTAATATCTCCGGCTGCCGGATTAGGAAATACTGTGAAACTTTGTTTACCATCAATCGGTTCGCGTGAACTGGAGATGGCAAAGAAAAACGGCTCGGAACTCACGCTGCAACCATTGTCGTCGGTTATCAATACAGTGTAAAAGCCCTGCACAAAAGGTTGAAAAGTTGAGGTAGTTGCGCCGGGTATTTGTACACCTTCAAAAAACCATTGAAAACTGTTGCCATAACTGGCTGTGAGAATGGTGTCGTTTGAGGTGATCTCCGGAGGAGTGGTTGGAATGAAATCAAAAGTCGGCCCTACTCCTGATGAAATGTAAAAATTCGGGCACTCCGGCCAGGCTGCTGACAAGGTATAAGTTCCCGATGTTTTTACCCAATATTTTGATTCAGTGGCATCGGGAATCGGCAAACCGTCGCGAAACCATTGAAAAAAAGCAGGCCCCTGGAACCCGATCTCTATCAACGCGCTATCTCCCATGCAATATTCGCTTTGCGGATCATGCGCAATGACAACGCCCGCAAAAACCCATGAATCCCAAACCACTGTCTGGGAGGGTTCGGCGCAGCCATCGTCAGTGGCTTCCACATAAAAATAAGCCAATGCCCAGTCGCCTGCATTGATAGATATCGACTGTTGATTGCCGCCTGCAACGGGTGTACCGCCAGTATTGGAGTTTGAGAAATTGTAGAACCATTGATAACTGTCGAAATCACCAGTACTCAAAATGATCACATCGTCGGGGCAGTAAATGTTGTCGTCGTCGTCGGGCTGGACTTCTACGATGACGTCAAAATCGCATTGTGCTTTCAAGCCCGGAATTACAAGTAAAAATGTAAAAAGGAAAATGAATGTGGTAATGATTGGGGTTTTCATTTTAAAAAATTATTTGGTTTGAAAAAAAAAGTGAAGTGCAAAAATAAAAAAAATGGCTCCGAAAATTTCTCCGGAGCCATTTTGGGAAAGGCTTTTTATGTCAAATTTTCGTCAAAAGCCAAAGCCACCCATACCGCCCATTTGTTTTTGAAATTCGTCGGCTGACATTTCGGTATAGCCTGTTGCATCATATTTAAAAGTATCTGCATTCACTTTTGTATTAAATTCTTTGGCAGAAAAGATCATCTTCATGCCTTGCTGTGCGACCTGGTATTCGAGGGGGAATACATTAAATCCGGGCAGGTAGTTTTCGAAATAATTGACCTTTGGCTGGATTTCGTCCGTGACATACATGAAAAATGTATTGCCTTCTTTATCAGTCAGTATGGCTTTGTAGCAATTATAATCCAGGATTTTCTTTTTGTCGTCTTTGTCAAAGATGATCTCGAAATCAGAGTTTTCCTTGCTTTTTTCTTCGGTATCGGGATCGTCGGTTGTTTTTCTGACCAGGAATTTTTGCCCCATGATGTTTGAGAGCATTACATTTTCTTTTGAGTCATGGTCGGTGTGGATGTTAACTTCCACCATGCCACCCATCATGCTCATCGCTGTTTTTTGCGAGGATTTATTAAAATAAATACTAAACCGGCTTCCCTTCATCATCATCATTTCGGGAGTTTCCGGTTCGATTTCGGTGATCTCGTAAACGACTGATCCTTCTTTTACGGATTTTTGTGCAAACACAGCGGTAAAACAAAATACAAGAATAGCGATAAGGCCGGTGATCTTTGAAGAGTTTTTCATAAGTCAATTTGTTTGATTGTTTATAAATTGAGTTCATTAAAGATTAAAACGGAATTGTTTGTAAAGTTCATCTAAATTCCGGCGATATTTCCCGGACACACCAAAAAACTTTTTCAATATTGCCAGATATCCAAATGTTTACAAAAAAGCTTTGCGAGGTTTTCGGCGTCAGAAATTCCGCGATGATGAATTCCGGTAAATTCAAGCCCTTCTTTTTCCACTGCTTTTTTCAATCCGAAAGGTCTGTTCAACCTTTTATACTCGTGGTATTGTCGTTTGAGATTGATATGATTTTCAACCCATGAGTGATCCAGCTTATGTAAAATACTGTCGTTGATGAGCATTTTTTTATCAAAACTTCCCCACGAACAAAGCAGGTAATCCTTTTCAAAAATCTCCGCCCAGTCCTGAAACTCTTCGATAACCTGCGGAAATGTCCCGGCGTTGTTCACATCGTGCTGCGAGATGGTGGTCAATTCTTTGCAAAAGGGTGAAAGATACGGATGCACTACAGGCCTCACAAAGCGGTTGTATGATCCGAGCATGTCACCGTAATTGTCCAGACAAATTGCTCCTATTTCAATGGTTTCCTGGATCATCCCATTGGAGTTTCCTTCCCAGCAAGTCGCTTCTAAGTCTATTATTAAAAAATTCAAAAGTCGCCAATTTTTTCCAGGTGTAAAAAATGAATATACGTTTTGAGTAAAGCTTTTGGTTCAAAACCGCTTCTCCCCTCCCCTAAACCTCACAACGCTCCGTTTTGTTTTTCCAGCATTTGTTTCAATTCTGCGATCTGCTCCTGGAGCTTGTCCATCTTTTGTTCCACCACCTGGTTGTTGTCGCTGGTCATCTCATCCACAAAAATCGCATTGGCCAAAGACATTCCGAATATTCCGCCTGTCAAAACGATAAAAATAAAATATAACCGGGTGAACCCGGCAAAAAAGGAATGGTAGGCCTGTTCTTGCTCTTTGGCGGCATCAGCGATCAACGAAGGGATCTCATTCCAGCCTTCAACAGTAAACAACTGGAAAATGTAATAACTCGAAATCAGCGGGTCGCCAAAATAATCAGGTAACAATTCTCCGTAAAAATGACAGGTAAACAAGGCCAGTAATAAATTGAGAAATACCAAAGCGATAAAAACAAAAACCGAAGCCTTCAACGCCCGCGTCAACCCGGTAAGGATTAATTCCATGCGCGGAACAAACCGCAGCAGTCGCAACAATCTCGTGAGCCGGAACAACCGAAGTAATTTGAAAGAAGAAGTATGAATGAACGAAAAGACAGGTACAAAATTCAACAGACTCGGCAGGGAGACCAACACGATCAGAAAGTCAAACCGATTCCACGGGTCAGCAAAATATGGCTTGGGTTTTAAAACATAGATTTTGACAATGGCCTCCATTAAAAACAACAAAATAAATAAATGATCCACAATATCGAGCATTTTGTAAAAGACGGGGGCACCCGATTCGATCTGCGGAAAATACAACAGGAATATCACCACAGCATTTACAAATATCGCTATGATTACATTCCTTTCGGACATGAACAACTTTTTAAACATCACTTCACAAAAGTTATAGTATTTATTTGGTTTTCAATAAAATATGGTTTAATAGGCAACGGCGACTTTGAAACTTTTCCACTGGATCGCTTTGTGCAAGTCGTAATTTTCAAGCCGGTTGTGATAATAATACAATACTTTGAAATCTTCGCTGATGATATTACCGTCTTTGTTGATCTTCAAAGGTTTCAAAGGATGATAAATGCCAAGGTTGGCTACACCGTGATCGATCAATGCTTTGGTCTCCCATCGTATTTGTTCTGACAATTTGATCTTCCCCGCTTTTTCCATTCGGAAAAGTTGTTCCCTGAGTTGGTTGATAGCTTTTACGACGGTCTCCATTTCAAAGATATACTCATCGTTGGACAGCCTGAGCAAACCGAAAAGATCGAGGTCTTCATTCTGGTATTTCAAAATATTGAAAATGGTAAATGCAACGAGGTGACTACTCAATACAATATTTTCGCAATGGTATCGCTGTGCGATCTTTTCAGCCAGGATTTTTGTGTATTCTGCTTCTCTTTGCAAATCTTCTTTCACCACACCATCGCTGATGAAATATTCTGAAATATTGATCTCCTCTCCACGAAAATTGCGGCTGATCCCTTCGTTGTCCACAAAATTGCCGAGCACGTCCAGCGGTTTTCCAAAGCTCAATGTGATATCAGAGCTTTCGGAAAACAATTTCCAGATAAATTTGAATATCTTCCTGCGGCTGTATGACGCATCTTTCAAACTAAGATAGTGTTCCTTTCCGGTTGCTTTCAGATGCTGCTCGATGAGAAACTGAGCTTCCAACACAAAATGATAACTCAGCACCAACGGAACTATGAAAATCTTTTGGTTATTTCCTTGCTGGCAAAGCGAACGCTGTGCTTCCACCGCTGTTCCCATCAAGCCCATTTTTAATTGTTTTTCCAATGCTCCCGAACGGCTTCGCGTGCCTCCCGGAAAAAACAGTGAATTGGTGCCGCGCTGGATCGAAAGGTTAGACATGGCTTTGAGTGTTTCCAGGTAAATCGGATTTTTCTTGCGGCGGTCCACCCGGTAAGCGCCGAGCCTGTTCATAAAATATGCAGTATAACCTGTGTTGTACAAATTGAGGCCGGCGCCGTAGCTGAATGAAGGCAAGCCCATGATGAAATCCATCGCAAAACCGATCACTATGCTATCCAGGTTGCTGAAGTGGGTGGGTACAACGATCACAATCCCCTTTTTCATCAAACCGCGGATTGACTCGATCTCGCCTTCTACTTTGATCTTTTCATACAAAAAATGCCGCGTACCCCAAAGTCGGCGAAGGTTCCTGCTCGCTGCAGTATTCAAAAGCCTCCTGAAAAACACAGTCAGAAATTTTCTGGCAAAGAGAAAAGTGTTGATCTTAAAAGTTCCGACGATCTCTTCCGAATATCTCGCTATGATCTTTTTGAGTATCTTTTGGTTGGAATCAAAAGCTGCGTCTTCTTCTTTATCCAGCGATTTCCTGACTAACTCTTTTTTGGTTTTGTTCCAAAACTGCCGGTCATTAGGCGGATCTACTTTCCAGGGTTCTTCTTTGATGCGGGTTCTTTCCAGGAAAATCGTCTTTGCGAGCAAGTCACCCAGGTTTCCGGAAGATTGTTTCATCAGGCGGTTGAATGTAAATTCGTTGATCTCGGGAATAAACCGCTCCCGGTCTTCACTCAATTTATAAATTGGCCAGTCCTCTATATTTTCAATTACAGGGGGATATTTTTTTCCTTTCATAACCATTTGCGGCGCTTTCATTTGAATGCTTCGTTTACTTCGTTTATCAATTTTAAAATTGCATCTGATCCTATATTTTTAGCCGAAGATGTGATGAATTGTTGTGGCAGTTCGTTCCAGTATTTCAGCATTTCATCGTTGAAAGCTTTGATGTTTCTGCTCTTTTCACCCGTTTTCAGGCGGTCGGTTTTTGTAAACACGATGACAAAAGGAACCTCCATTTTTCCCAACCAGTTGATGAATTCTATATCGATCTGCTGCGGAGGGATATTCGCATCGATGAGTACAAAAGCACAACCCAGATTTTTCCGGCTGGTTAAATAATCAGCGATCATTTTTTCCCATTCTGCCCGCATTTTTTTGGAAATTTTGGCGTAGCCATACCCCGGCAGATCGACGATGTACCATGATTTATCGATCAGGTAAAAGTTGAGCAATTGTGTCTTGCCGGGTGTATTCGACACCTTCGCAAGGTCTTTCCGGTTGCAAAGCATATTGATTAGGGAAGACTTTCCCACATTCGACCTTCCGATGAAGGCATACTCGGGTTTTGAATCTTTAGGAGAAAGCTTTTCGGAAGGAAAACTTCCGATGTGTTCTGCTTCTTTGATTTCCATCGTTTTGGAGCTTTTTTCAATAATTCACGCTAAAATAGCAAGATTTAACAGAACCTTATCATGTAGCCATTTTAATACTAATCTTTTGTTAAACAGGTTTTTGATCCGTTACATTTTTTTGCCTTGCAAGTCATCTGAATAAATTGTCCGGTACAAATTTTCATTTTTAAAAAGCTAAAGCGGAAAAGGATAATGAATTAAAAACCGAAACCGTTATGTTACCGAAAAGCCGCTTTAATGTCCCGAATCCCATTGTATTAAACTTTAAAAAATCCCTTATTATGAAAAAATTAATGTTGTTGTCAATCTGCATTTTAAGTATTCAAATGGCTAATGCGCAATTCAAATTTGGCGTTCGGGGAGGCCTGAGCACTATGGACATTTCTGCCAAAGAACTGATCGTAAAAAATAAAAATGATATAAACCAACTCGGCATTTCTGTCAGCGACGCCAACTACGGCGTGCATCTGGGCTTTTTCGCACAGGCACGCATCGGAAAGTTTTTCATCCAACCGGAAGCGCTTTTTAACTCAAACAGCGTCGAATATCGCTTGAATGATTTTTCAGATGCAAATGTAATTACCACCCTCAAAAAAGAAAGCTATCAAACCCTTGATCTGCCAATTATGATGGGCGCTAAATTTGGTCCGCTCAGGCTCCAGGCAGGCCCTGTTGGTCATGTTTTTATCAACAGCCGGTCAGAATTATTTGACGTTGATGGCTATTCCCAAAAATTTGACGATATGACCTGGGGCTATCAAGCCGGCATTGGACTAGACCTTTGGAAAGTGATCATCGATTTGAAATACGAAGGCAGCTTCACCGACTTTGGCGACCACATGGTTTTTCACGGAAAGCAATACAGCTTCGACAGCGCTCCCGGTAGATTCATCGCTTCTGTTGGGATAGCATTCTAAATATTCATTCTGTTCGTTCATCGGGATACCTGCTGTAATTAACGGCGGGTATTTTTTTTACTCCTCATATTCCAACCTATTAAGGTTGGGAAGTTTTGACAAAAGCTTTTGAACTCCGGGATCGTTTGAGCCGTGACAAAAATGGCGACCTTCTTTTTGTAAAAGTAAAATATATCTGGGAACCGCTGCGAAAATATCCCCGCTTCGAAAATGTATTACACAGAGTGCCGGGAGAATATGCTTAAAAAATCAAGCAACTTTTATCCTCGGATCCAAAACGGCATAAAGAATATCCACCAAAATATTGACAACCACAAAAAAAGTAGCTGTCAACAACACCGCTCCCAAAACCAACGGGATATCATAACTCAACAGGGCATTGACCGTCATTTGCCCCAGTCCGTTGAAGTTGAAAACACTTTCCACAAAAAAAGCACCTGCCAGCAAGGCCGCAAACCAGCCGGATACCGCAGTGACAACGGGATTCAGCGCGTTGCGCAGCACGTGTTTGAAAAGTATCCTGGATTTTGACAAGCCTTTGGCTTTTGCCGTCCTGATGTAATCCTGTGATAAAATATCCAGCATTGTGCTCCGCGTGAGTTGCGTAATAATAGCTATCGGACGGATGCCCAAAGCGATGGCCGGAAGTACCAGGTTTTTCCAAACAATAGTTTTGTCGCCAAAATCATCGAGATCATAAAGGCCGCCACTAACCTCCAGGCCGGTGTAGGCTTTTAAAATATAACCAAAGATCAGAGCCAAAATCATGGCGGAAACATAACTGGGCACCGAAATGCCGATTACGGAAGATATGACGGCTGTGTTGTCGATCAAGTTGTTTTGATTCACAGCCGCCAGCATCCCCAGCAAAATGCCAAAAAACACAGACAGCACGATGGCGCTCAATGCCAGGATCAGGGTCGGTGGAATTTTTTCGAGTAAAATATTCCAAACCTTGTTGCCAGACTGGAAGGATTCGCGAAAGTAAGGGCGTTTTAGCACAAATGTTTTTTCGCCGAAGGTGAGAATTTTTATAAAACTGTATTTCTCTAAAACTTCGGGGGAGTTCTGCAAAATAGCCAGTGGCGAAATATCTCTCAGGTAATACAGCATTTGTACGTAAAGCGCTTTGTCGAGCCCCAACTCTTTGCGTTTCAACTCCAGCGTTTCAGGGTTATATTGCTGACCGAAGGTGAGTCGCTCGGGATCGACAGGAGCCAGATAAATGATGGATGAAATGATGACTATCACTAAAGTCAACACTACAATACCATAAGCCAGCCTTCTGAGGATATAATAAATCATGCTTTGAAATTAAGGGCTATCAGTGTTTTACGATCAAATCACCTTGACCATTACGGTATCCGGGTATTCAAAAAATCCTATGGTTTCCAAGTCAAGTTTTTGAACCTGTGCCAGTTCCTGAAATTCATCAACAAATTCATTTTCTACCGCCACGAGCAAGCCTCCGCTGGTTTGCGGATCACAAAGGATAATCCGTTGGTAATCCGAAATGTTACCAATTTTGTGGCCATAGCTATCCCAATTCCGGGTCGTACCTCCGGGGATACATTTTTCAGCAATGTAATAATCTATGATGTCTTTGTCGATCAGTGGAATTTTTTCAAAATCGATGACGGCAGTGACATTGCTGGCCTCGCACATTTCGGTGAGATGCCCCAGCAACCCAAATCCCGTGACATCCGTCATTGCTTTTATGTATGGTTGTTTCCCGAACAACTCCCCCACCCTGTTCAGGATAACCATGTTGTTACGCGCCAGGTTAATGTCTTCATCTCTCAGTTTTTCCTTTTTCTGAGCAGTGGAAAGTATCCCAACGCCCAGCGGTTTTGTTAAAAACAATTTGCAGTTAACGGTAGCTCCGCCATTTTTTTTCAAATGTTCTAACCTAATCCTTCCGGTTACAGCTAAACCGAATATGGGTTCCGGGCTGTCGATGCTGTGGCCTCCGGCCAGCGGGATTCCAGCTTCATTGCAGGTATCTCTGGCGCCTTCGATTACCTGGTTGGCCAATTCTGCCGGAATCGCATTGATCGGCCAGCCCAAAATCGCAATGGCCAGGAGTGGTGTTCCGCCCATTGCATAAATATCGCTGATGGCGTTCACGGAAGCGATCCTGCCAAAATCTACGGGATCATCCACGATGGGCATGAAAAAATCCGTTGTGCTGATCACGGCGGTTCCATCACCAAGATCATACACCGCAGCGTCATCTCGTTCGGTATTTCCCACCAGCAATTCCGGATAATGGGTTGCAACAGCGCTGGATTTCAGGATTTTGTTGAGTTCCTTTGGAGAGATTTTACAACCACAGCCGGCACCGTGGCTGTACTGAGTTAGTTTATATTCTGTTTTTTTAATATCGGCGATCATACGTTTTGTTTTATATGATGATAAGAAATGGAATTGCTGAAATTAATGAGTTCAATGGCGTTTTGCTCAGGATCGAAACGTTCAAACCGTATCTGGTGGATTTCAGGAGCTTTGTTGTTTTCAAGCAGAAACTGGTATGATTTGTCATAGTATGTCAAGGCAATTTCAGCAGCTTTTCTAAAATCGTTTTCCTCAATTGCCATTTCAGCTTCTTTCAGATTTTGGCCGCCAAGGCGCTTTTTTATTTTGTAAAAAGATGCAAGCAGCTCTTCTTTCGGAAAGCGGGAATAATCATCGACCAAAGTTTGAACCCGCTGTTCAAAAGGTATTTCAATATTGATGAGCGGGGCATTTTTCATTTTTTCCCAAAATCCATCCGGCAAATAAACGTTGCCGATCGAACGGCTTTCGTTTTCAATCCAAATCCTTTTGCGGGGATTAAGTTTTAAGAGTTGTTCAAAAAGATCATTTTCAAATTGCTCTGAAGTCGGCTGCTCTATTTCACCCAGCCATCCGAAAGCTGAACCTTTGTGGCAAGCCAGTTTTTCGAGGTCAATGACCTGTTCACCTTTTTGGCTTAAAGCTTTGATAATCCGCGTCTTGCCGGCTCCTGTTTTCCCACCTAAAACCATGAGATTACAGTTCTCTTCCAGAATTCGTTGCCGGATGTAATTTTTGTATGATTTGTAACCACCATTTAAAACCTGAACATCAAAACCTGCGAGGTCGAGCAGCCAGGCCATACTGCTGCTCCGTTTTCCTCCGCGCCAGCAATGCAGCGCAATTTTGCCGGAAGGCGCAAGTTCCCTGGCTTTTTCTACGAATCCCCGAAGTTTTTTCCCTGCGAAGTCCAATCCTTTCAGCAAGGCTTTATCGGGGCTTTCCTGTGTGTAAATGGTTCCGACCACGGCCCGTTCTTCGTTGGAAAACAAAGGCAGATTCAAAGCGCCTGGAACATGGCCTCTGGCGTATTCAGCAGGAGTACGGACGTCAATGACTAGGCGGTTACTCCGTTCTTTCCAAAATTCTTCGATGCTGAGAACTTTTATCAATTTGAATAATTTTTTATTCGTTATTCTTCAACCCAGTTCAAGGTGCGTTCAACTGCCTTTTTCCAACCTTTGTACAGTTTGTTTCGCAAGTCAGCATCCATTTTCGGCTTGAACGATTTATCGGGATGCCAGTTTTTACCGGTATCTTCTTTTTTCCAATAGCCAATTGCGAGACCCGCGAGCATTGCGGCCCCCAGCGCAGTGGTTTCAGTGACGGCAGGACGCTCGACATCGGTTTCCAGAATGTCGGATTGGAATTGCATCAACAGGTTGTTTTCACTGGCGCCGCCATCTACCCGCAATACTTTGAGCGGAACTTTAGCATCTTTTTTCATGGATTCCAGCAAATCCCTGGTTTGATAGGCGATGGATTCCAAAGTAGCCCGAACAAGATGGGCTTTTGTGGTTCCGCGCGACAAGCCGAAAATGGCTCCGCGAGCATACATGTCCCAATACGGAGCGCCCAGGCCGGTGAATGCCGGAACGACATACACGCCATTGGTATCTTCCACTTTCATGGCAAAGTATTCAGAATCAGCAGATTCGTCGATGATCTTCAAGCCATCCCGCAGCCATTGCACCGCAGCTCCGGCGATGAATACTGCGCCTTCAAGTGCATAAGTGATCTTTCCGTCGATTCCCCAGGCGATAGTGGTGAGCAACCCGGATTCTGAGATCATGGGCGAATTGCCGGTGTTCATCAGCATAAAACAGCCGGTTCCGTAGGTGTTTTTTACCATGCCGGCGGAGTGACAGTTTTGCCCGAAAAGAGCGGCCTGCTGGTCTCCGGCAATGCCGCAAATCGGAATTTCAACGCCGAAAAGTGCAGGGATAGAAGCTCCGTAAATGTGGCTGGAAGGTTTTACTTCCGGCAGTATCTTCGCCGGAATGTTGAGAATTTCCAAAAGTCGTTCATCCCATTTCAGACCGTGGATATTGAAAAGCATGGTACGCGAGGCATTCGAATAATCGGTGCAGTGAACTTTTCCATTCGTCAGTTTCCACAGCAGCCAGGTATCAATTGTTCCAAAGAGCAGTTGGCCGCGCTCCGCTTTTTCCCTGGCGCCGGGAACGTTGTCGAGCAGCCAGGCGATCTTTGTAGCGGAAAAATAGGCATCTACGACCAATCCGGTGCTTTTCCGGATGTAAGGTTCGTGACCATTTTTTTTCAGAAGATCACAGATGGAAGCCGTTCTTTTGTCTTGCCAGACGATGGCGTGATGTATTGGAATTCCTGTGGTTTTGTCCCAGAGCACAGTGGTTTCCCGCTGGTTGGTAATGCCGATCCCAACAATTTGGCCGGGACGGATGTTATGAAACTTTAAAACTTTTTCAGCAACCGAAATTTGAGTTTTCCAAATCTCTTCGGCATCATGTTCAACCCAACCCGGCTTGGGGAAATATTGTGTAAATTCCTGCTGCTCAATGGCAACGATTTCCGCTTTTTTATTAAAAACAATAGCTCTTGAACTGGTAGTGCCCTGATCGAGAGAAAGGATGAATTGCTCCATGTAATCCAGAGATTTTCTTAGTTCAAATATAAAAAATTATAGCTGTTTCGGATTAACTTTGCCGCGATTGTTCAGGAATGAGTTCCAAATAAAAAAAAATATGGAAGTAATCAAATTGCCATTTTCCAAAGTCCCGCAACTGTCAAAAAGCGATGTGGCTTATGTCGATGAAAATCCGCTTTTGGAGCCTTTTTACAAATACCAGGTCAGGATTGAAAATTTCGAAAATGTCATTCGCAGCAAACAAAAAGAGGATATCGACCGCGAATTGCTCGTGGAAGTTTTGAAAGAACAATATGCCGTTTTCGAAGAAAGCAAAAAGGTAAACGAAAATATCGAACTGCTGGCCAACGAAAACACTTTTACAGTGGTTACTGCCCATCAGCCCAGCTTGTTCACAGGGCCTTTGTATTACATTTACAAAATAATTTCCACCATAAATCTCTCCAGGGCGCTCAACGCTTATTATCCGGATTTCCACTTTGTGCCTGTGTTCATAACCGGGGGCGAAGACCATGATTTTGAAGAGGTGAACCACGTCAATATTTTTAATAAAAAACTGGTTTGGGAAAATGACGAAAAGGGTTCGGTGGGTATGATGAAAACCGATACGCTGCAAGCCGTGCTGTCGGAACTGAAGGCAGTGCTCGGCGATAGTGAAAATGGGGAAAAGATTTTCAGAGAAATCGAAAAGAGCCATTCGACACACAAAATTTATTCGCAAGCTGCGATCGGAATGGTTCATCAATTTTTCAAAGACGACGGCTTGGTGGCAATCAATATGAACCACAAAAAACTGAAAGAAGCTTTCATCCCTTTTATCAAAGAGGAGATCATTCGGCAACCTTCTCATGTTTTGGTGGAACAAACCGCCGAAATGCTCAACGATGTCGGGTTTAAACAACAAGCTTATGCACGGGAGATCAACTTTTTTTACTTAGACGATCAACTCAGGGAGCGGATCGTTTTTGAGGATGGTGAATTCAGGGTTTTAAACACGGATCTGGCTTTTTCGATGGAAGATATGGAAAACGAGATTGAACAGCATCCGGAGCGTTTCAGCCCGAATGTCGTCATGCGACCACTTTACCAGGAAAGCATTTTGCCCAACCTGGCCTACATCGGCGGCGGTGGCGAAATAGCCTACTGGATCGAAAGAAAATCGCAGTTTGAACATTTCAAAGTGAACTTCCCCATGTTGGTGCGCCGAGATTCGGTGCTTTGGATCGACCGCAACTCTTCCAAAAAAATGGAAAAACTGAACATCGACGTCGAAACTTTATTTGAGGACACTGATTTTTTGATAAAGGAATATGTCAAACAAAATGCTACGGAAGACCTGAACCTGGTCAGTCAGAAAGCCCAATTGAATCAAATATTCGATGGATTGAAAAATACGGCAGGAAAGATCGATCCCACTTTGATCGGTAAAATAGAAGCGGAACAGACCCGTACTTTGAACAGCCTTGAACAGATCGGAGCCAGATTGGTTAAAGCGGAGAAACAAAAACACGAGATCGAAGTCAACCAGATCAAGACCTTAAAAGAAAAACTGTTTCCCAACAATGGTTTGCAGGAGCGGCATGAGAATATGATCGCCTTTTATTTTAAATACGGAAAGGAGTTTTTCGATATTCTGAAAGAAAATCTGAATCCGCTGGACAGAAAATTTGTGGTGATCCGCGATAATTAGAAGAAAGCAAGCAGATCTCCGACAGTGGTGCTGAGGTCTTTCCGATCCACGATGAAATCGAGAAATCCATGTTCCAAAAGATATTCTGAACGCTGGAAGCCTTCCGGAAGGTCGCGTTTGATGGTTTCTTTGATTACGCGCGGTCCTGCAAATCCGATCAGTGCGCCGGGTTCCGCAAAATTCACATCTCCGAGCATGGCAAATGAAGCTGTGACGCCGCCGGTAGTAGGATCCGTTATCAACGAAAAGTAAGGAATACGGGCTTTGGCCAGTTGGGTAAGCTTGGCGCTCGTTTTTGCCATTTGCATCAATGAAAATGCGGATTCCATCATCCTGGCGCCTCCTGATTTGGAGATGATCATCAATGGCGTTTTATGCTCGATGCAATAATCGATCGATAGCGCGATTTTTTCTCCCATGACAGACCCCATCGAACCTCCAATGAAGCTAAAATCCATTGCAGCGATCACCAGGTTTTTTTTGTTGACTTTTCCGGTTGCAACGGACATGGAATCGTCCAGCCCGGTTTTTTGCATGGCGGATGTCAACCGTTCGCCGTAAGGCTTGAGATCTGAAAATTTCAAAAAATCCGTGGAGATCAGGTCAGAGAAAAGCTCGTCGTATTTTCCTTCAAAGATGAGGTCGTAGTAATCGAATGAGCCGATCCTGATGTGATAATTGCACTTGGGGCATTTGTGGAAATTTTCCCTGACTTCCTTGATCGTGCTGGCTTCTTTGCATTCGCTGCATTTGTACCAAAGGCCGTCGGGAGCCTCCTTTTTATCCTTCGTCGAGGTGATAATTCCTTCCTTTAACCGTTTGAACCATCCCATTGATAAAAATAGTTGTTGTTAGTGTTGTGTTCTCAACAAAAACCAAAGTTAAGAATCAAAAGCAGATTAAGTTAATAAAATATCTGTTAATCAGAATAAAAATTTGAGGCGAGGTCGATAAAAATGAAAAAGACAGCGAGGATCAACCGGTTTCCAATATGGAGTTTAAGCTTGGTTTTCCTTAATTTTCGGTACAAAACAGCAATGATTTTTTATTCCGCAAAAGGTAGCCCAAGTGATTTTAAAAGTTAAGATTCTATGAGCCTTGAAAGATTTTTTATGACACATTCCGATTTGGAAAACTCAATTGAGCTTGTTGAGAATCGGTGGTATCATAACGGTAGTTTTTCACAGTTTCCACAAAGACTTTTACATGATCGAGGGGCGTGTCGGGATAGACGCCGTGCCCCAAATTGGCGATGTGTTTGTTGCCAAATCTTTGGATCATCTTTCGGGTTTCGGCAGCGATAGTTTCTTTGTCGGCATAAAGCAAGGTAGGGTCGAGATTGCCTTGCAAAACTTTAGAAACGCCCAGTTCTTTTCTCGCCCATTCGGGGGTCATGTTCCAATCGAGGCCGATCACTTCGCAATCCAATTTTCCTAATTCATTAATAACAAACCAAGCCCCTTTGGCAAAAACGATTTTAGGAACTTCCGTGATGGCGCTGCATATTTTAGCAATGTAAGGCGCTCCAAACTGTCGGTATAATTCCGGGCTTAACACGCCTGCCCACGAATCAAATATCTGAACGAGTTGGCAACCCGATGCTATTTTCAGCTTCAGATAAGCAATGCTCGTCTCGGTAATTTTCTCCAGCAACACATGGGCGAGTTGAGGATTTTGGTATAAAAATTTTCGGGCTTTTGAAAATGTCTTGCTACCTGCTCCTTCCACCATATAAGAAAAGATCGTCCAGGGCGCTCCGCAAAATCCGATCAGCGGAACGCGGCCGTTCAATGAATTTGAAGTGATCTTGATAGCTTGATACACATAATCCAGTTCGGTAGCAGCGGATTCACCCGAATTTAACTTGTCGATATCCGCAGCGTTTTGGATCGTTTTCGGAAAAAATGGGCCTTTTTTTTCGACCATTTCGTAAGGCAAACCCATGGCTTCCGGGATCACCAAAATATCGGAAAAAATGATCGCAGCATCCACATCCAATTCATCAACTGGCTGGATCGTAACCTCAGCGGCCAGTTCGGAAGTCTGCACCAGTTCGCGAAAACCAGGGAGCGAATTTCTGATCTTGCGGTACTGCGGCAAAATCCTCCCCGCCTGCCGCATCATCCACACGGGAGGTCGCTCCACCTCTACCCCATTGATCGTTCTGAGTAAAATGTCATTTTGGATTTTCATCATGCAAAATTAAACCGGAATGAGCAATTGTCGCAATCTTCGCGAATTTTTGACCTTGTTTTTACAAACTTAAAGTGTCTTTTATTATGTGATCCTAAGCAAGAAAAAGCTGGCTGAGTATAATTTAATGATGAAAAAAAACTACAAATGCTTTTTCGTCAAATGTGAAATTCTTGCAAAAAGAATTACCTGGCTATTGATTATTAGCTCCAAATATGTTACCATTGCGGTAACTCGTATTAATATGAGAATAATTGCTAAAAAAAACCTAACAGAGTTCATCAAGAAGCATCCGAAAAGCAAAATCTATATAGAGGCATGGCACTCCGAAGCGAAAGAAGCAAAATGGAAAACGCCGGCAGATGTAACTAAGCAATTTCCCAAAGCCAGTATCATTGGAGAAGATCGAGTGGTATTTAGAAAAGGAAACACTTTTAGGATTGTAGCCAAGATCAACTATGCCATTGGTATAATTTACATTTGTTTTTTAGGGACACATGCGGAATATGACAAAATAGACCCGAAAACTGTTTGGAATTATTAAGCTGATTTAATTAAAATTTTATGAATTCAACTTCCTTAAAAATAATAAAAACGGAAAAGGATTATAAAGAGGCATTGAAAATGGCCTATTCTTTAATGGATGCAAAACCTGACACGAAACGCGGGGTTGAACTGGAATTGTTAACTTTCCTAATTGAAAAATATGAGGAAGAACATTTCCCGATTGACATGCCCGATCCGGTGGCTGCAATAAAATTCAGAATGGAACAAGAAGATTTGACTGTTTCGGACTTGGGGAAAGTTATTGGATATAAAAGCCGGGCATCCGAAATTCTATCCTACAAACGGAAACTAACCCTTCCAATGATTAGAAAGATCAGCGAATTTTTAAAA
>CAZKDA010000095.1:0-17067 GCA_964551455.1 uncultured Saprospiraceae bacterium | reverse complement strand
GGAAAATGAAATTTATAATATGCGTTGACCAGGCTCTGTACGTCAGCAAGGGATTGAGCCGGTCGGCTTCGGCGCGAAGCCTTACGGTGACCGTTGATGCTTTTGTGATTTCCTGAGTGTCGGATTTAGTATCAGTTTTGCAAGACGAAAAGACAAGAAAACTTGCGATCAATATTTGAAAGGCGAAAGGGAAGAATGTTCGATTTTGCATACCGGGATTAAGGGGATTAGTATTGAAAAAAATGTTTTGCAAAGTACTATTCTGCGCTTTTAGCTCGTGGCGATTTCAAAGATAAAATATTTTATCCAAACGACAGCCGCCGGTATTTTAATCATTTGAAGGTTCTTTTTTGCGCAGCTCAAACAGGTTTTCAAAATATCCGGGTCTTCTGGCCGAGGTTTCCGCTTCAAACCGCTTGTGGATGGCGATCCGTTCTTTTGGTGCAAAAAGAAAAATATAAGGTTGTTCATCGTAAATGATCTCCTGGATGCGGAGGTACAATTCGTTGCGTTTCTGTTCATCCATTTCTACACGGATGGCATCGATGATCGAATCAGAAAGTGCATTTCCAAACCCAACCTTGTTGCTGCCTTTCGGCGTATCGCTCTGCGTGTGCCAGGTTTGACGCAGATCGTCCAGCGTAGGCAGATTCGACCATGCCATGTAAAAAAGGTCGAAGTCTCGCTTGCGGGTATCGTCGATCAGCCGCGAGAATTCAAGGGGTTGCAAATTGATGTTGACTCCGGCTTCGCGGGCATTGTTTTTCAATAATAATCCTACGGCTTCCGCCACATCGTTACCGGCGCTGTATTTAAAAGTAAGTTCCATGCCCATCTTTTGGCCGTCGATCGTTTTATCGAGCCACCCGTCGTTGTCGGAATCTACCCAGCCGACGGCGTTGAGCAGTTGCCGGGCAGCTTGCGGATCGAAGGGGACAGGCACCAAATTGCGGTGGTAATACGGCTTTACGGGATGGATCGGCCCGATAGTCCTTTCTGCATATCCATGCATTACCGAGCGGATCACAGCATCGACATCCAGCAAATGGGCTATCGCCCTCCTCACGTTTTTGTCGTCCAGTCTGGTGCTTTTCGTGTTAAATCCGATGTAATAATAGGCCAAATAAGGAGGGGTATGTAGGTTATAAAATTGTTTAAACGATTCATTTTCCGAAAGCTCTACGAAAGCTTCGGCGCGGATCGAACCCATCGCGTCGATCTCCTGGTTTTTCAAAAGCGTAATGGCGGTGGTTCCGTCGGCTACGGGGCGGTAGATGATCTTTTCAGGCAAGGCTTTTAACAATGGATATTCGCTGACCAATTTATCGCCCCACCAATTGGTTTTACGGCTTAAAACGATCCTTTCGCCACTGATCCATTCTTCAAAACGGTAAGCTCCGCAACCATTGATATGGTCTTTCTCGCGGGAAAATGCCGAGGAGTTAAACGCTTCGGCAAAACCCCCCAGCAAAGAATCTTTTTCGGCGATACTATCAGCCTTTTCGTGATTGGAAAGCGATTTGACCGAAAATTTTTTCATAATACCACGGGGATCGTAAAGGTGTTCCGGATACACATCGATGTTGCCCAATGCCGCTTCTGCAAGGATGTACGGCCGATTGGTGTGGATCGTAAATTTTTTCGGATTGGCAGGATCGGTTTTTATATCTTCCAAAAAATCAAAATACGCGCGGTATGCCGGCGCTTCCACTTTTGGGTTGAGGATCGTTTTCATGGTAAAAATATAATCGTCGGCAGTTACCGGTTTGCCATCATCCCAAACGGCTTCTTCATGGATTCGAAAAGTGTAAGCCATTCCACGGCCACTATTTCCGTCAGATAGTTTTTGGATTTCGGGTCGTGAAACAGCCAGGCAGGGAGTAAGCTCCAGGCTTTGTGGGTCGAATTGGAGCAGGGGCATGAATACGTGAGATTCAATCTGCGAGGCATAAACGCTTGTTGATAAAAGCGGGTTGAGGCGGTCGGGTTCGGCAGGCAGGCAAACCGTAACCCAATTGTCGTAGTTCTCTTGCTTTTTATTTTTACAGCCGATGAGTAATACCAAACTGAAGAGGAGGAGTATCGAACTTTTCATTATACCAAATATTTGATCTGCTCGGATGTAAATGAACGCGTTTTTTGTTAAAACTACAAATGTTGATGAATTGTCAATTTGCTAATTTGCTAATTTGTTAATTTGTTAATTTGTAAAGTCAGGAAGTTGCTAAGAACCAATAACTCAATAAACCTAATAACTTCATACCCAATAGCGCCATGACTTTTGACTCATAACCTATATTCCTTCCCAACCTTGCTCCTTTTTTAATGTTTCTAATTCGTGTTTAACTCAAAACAATAAATCATGCCTACCATATTGATCGGCGGGGGGAGCGGTTTGATCGGGATGCGGCTCAGCCAATTATTACAACAAAAAGGATACGACGTTATCCATCTTTCCAGAACAAGCGATCTGACGGCTCCATTTCCGCGGTATGTGTGGGATGTATCGAAAGGGACGATTGACGAGATGGCTATTATGAAAGCTGATTACGTGATCAACCTTGCGGGCGCGGGGATAGCCGATTGGTTTTGGACAAAATCCCGGAAAAAGTTGATCATCGAAAGCCGTGTCAGGAGTATGGATTTGTTGCGAAATTCTTTTTCCAGGCTCGGAAAATTCCCTAAAGCTTTTATTTCGGCCTCCGCAACCGGCTTTTACGGAGATCGCGGAGCAGAATGGCTGGATGAAAATGCTGCTCCCGGAACCGGGTTTTTATCGGAAAGCACCCAAGCCTGGGAAAAGAGTGCATGGGAAATGGAACCACTGGGCATCCGGCTGGTGACGATCAGAACCGGCATCGTGCTTTCCATGAATGGAGGCGCTTTGCCAAAGTTTGTGTTGCCACAAAAATTCTTTGTCGGCTCTTACTTTTCCGATGGAAAGGACTACTACTCCTGGATACATATCGACGACCTTTGCAATATCTATGTAGCCGGCATTGAAAACCAACAAATGAGAGGAATTTACAACGGCGTGGCCCCAAACCCCGCGACGAATTTTCAATTGACGAAAGCTATCGCAGAAGCGCGACAACAAAAAGTGATCATGCTGGGTATCCCGGCTTTTATGCTACGGCTCGCGATGGGAGAACTGGCGGATGCGCTTCTAACCAGTGCCAGGGTATCTTCCAAAAAAATCGAGGAGAGCGGGTTTGAGTTTAAATTTACGGACCCGGTTGCGGCGCTCAAAGACTTGTTTGCCCAGAAAAAATAATGCTTGTTGAGGATCACCATGACGCAAAGCAGAATGCCATCTTCAGGGTTTGTTGATTTGGCTGGTGTTGATTACAAGGTCAGAAAAATTGTTTTCAAATCGCGTAGCCCGCACGATACGATTGTCGATCCAGTGGTAATTTCCGCCTCGGGGTTTTTCCATGATCAACCTGAAGTATTTGATGCCATGTTTGTCGAGCCATTGTTCGGTGATCTCGCGGAGCGATTCGGGGCGTGCTGTAAAAAAGGTAATGATGTGTCCTTCGGCATGCCATTTTTTCAATAGTTTCAACATTTCGGGGTAAGGCAGGCAATTCACCATTCTTTGCGGTTGTTCGTTGGGAATATCATCGCAAATAGTTCCGTCGATATCGATGATGAAATTTTTGATATGATCGGGCAGGATTGGGCTAATGGCTTCGCCTTTTTCATTAAATGTTTGTTTTAAAAAGCCTTTCTCTTCATTACACATAAGCTAACTATTAATTCTTGGTTTTAGAACTTGCCGGAAACTGATTCTTTGGGCTGAAAAATTTATTTGCAATTATTCAAAATTGATATAATCCGCCGGGTTAAGGGCTTTTCCTTCATACCACAATTCGAAATGAAGGTGGGGGCCGGTTGACAATTCGCCGGTATTGCCGATGATGGCGATGGCTTCGCCGGCTTTTACGAAAGTCCCTGTTTTTTTCAACAATGCTGAGTTGTGCTTGTAAAAGGTAATCAGGTTGTTGGCATGTTGAACTCCGATGGTATTGCCGGTTTCGAGCGTCCAGTCGGCCACGAAAACATAGCCGTCCATCACTACTTTTACGGGAGTATTTTTGGGAGCCAGGATATCGATACCGTAGTGTTTTTTGTCGGGGTTAAAATTTTCACTGACAATACCGCTGGCGGGGGGGATGAAATACATTTGCTCCGGCGGGATTTCGGACGGCGAGTAACTGACAGTTTTTGAAAGTAGTTCTTTTTCGTATTCTTGTTGGCTTTCTTCCATTTGTCGGCGCAGCCATTCGTCTTCGGCGATCCTGTCAACACTACCGAGGCTGTCGAAATGATGGTCGTGAGCATGTTCCAGCGTATCTTCCGAGTAAATAACTTCGCCCTGCAAAATTTTCCTGATATTATCGTTGTATTTTTTTTGTGCTTCCACGATCCGGGTCAGTTCATCCAGTTCATTGTTCAATTCCAGTACTTCCTCGTGAGCGCTGACATCTCCATAGCCGGGCAGATAGGTTTTGACAGGTGTAAAAACCATGATGGAGATCACAAAAAGCGAAACCAAAACGATTACAGAACTGATGATGATATACACGTTGAGCAGGGACAATTGGTACGAACCCACTTCCTCAAAAGTTTCACTGTTCATAATCACCAGTCGGTAATTATGCTTTAGTTTTTCCATCCTGCTTTTCACGGGCTTATTTTCGCCGGACATTCTGTTAATTTTAAAAAAAATTAAAATAAATTTGTACTCTTTCCAGTTGTTTTTTTGCCGGATTTCGCTGTGTTTCCTGCACTGACTGGAACAATAATTGGCTAGCAGAGTATAAAAAACCGGAGCAATAAAGTCTTTAAAATCAGGTTTTTAACCAATCGAATAACAAACAAAATAAAATTGCACTAAGTTTGAAACAAATATTTAAAATTTCTCTACTCTTTATCATCTTCACTCTTTTTTCCTGCACTACGCAAAAAAGCAGGAGCGATGTTTCAGGCCTTTCCAAATTTTTCCACAACGTCAATGCGGAGTATAACGGTTATTTCAATGCAAATGTACTACTCCAGGAGAGCATTGCAAACTTAAATAAACAGCATCAGGATAACTACAATAAAATACTTCCGGTTTACAAATATGTTGCGGCGGAAAACCCCAAAGCTGTAGCCGGAGATCTCGACAAAGCTATTGAAAAAGTTTCTATTGCCATTTCAATCCATCGGGTGAGCGACTGGACAGATGATTGTTACCTTTTGCTGGGGCAGGCGCAGTATGTAAAACAGGATTACGAATCGGCTGAAGAAACTTTTCAGTTTTTTGAAGCCGAGTTCAACTCCGAAGCCTTAGCCAAAAAGAAAGCTGCTGCTGCAAAGAATAAATCATCGAAAAGCAAAAAAGTAAAAAAGAAAAGATCGAATTTAAAAAAGGAGATAAAGAAAAAAAGAAAACAAGCCCTGAAAGAAAAAAAGGCCAAAAGGAAAAGAGCTGCCTCCAATAAGAAAAAAGGTAAAAAAAGCGCTACCCCCAACGAGAAGCCTGAAGCAGAGCAACCAAAAAAAATCAAAAAAGCTAAAAAGGAGGAAGATGAAAACGATGAACCCAAGCCCGATGATAAAGAATCTAAAAAATCCGCCTACCACGATGGTTTGCTTTGGTATGCCAGGACTTACACCGAAAGAGATAAATATGAAAAGGCACATGCACTTTTCACTCAACTGGAAAATGACCTGACCACTCCGCAGGATGTCAGAAATGAATTGCCAGCGGCCAGAGCTCATTTTTATCTGAAACGCAAGCAATACGCCAACGCCATCGCTCCCCTGGAGCAAGCCATAGAAATCACAAAGAAAAAAGCAGACAAAGCCCGGTATTCGTATATCCTGGCTCAAATCCTTCTAAAGCAAGGACATGAGGACCGCGCAATCGCACATTTCAAAAAAGTGATCAAAAACAGTCGCGATTACGAAATGCAATTCAGCGCCAAAATGGAACTGGAAAAAAATGCCTGGAAAAGAGGCGGCGGAAGCTTCGACGATGTTGTAAACCGCCTTGAGAAAATGGCAAAAGACATCAGGAATTATGAATATCGCGACTTTATCTACTACACCCTGGCTGAAATTTCTCTGGAAAATGACAAGGAAAAACTAGCCACTCAATATTATAAACAATCGCTGGCCAATAGCTTGAAAAACGTTTCCCTGAAAGTTGAATCTTATTACCAATTGGCTAATTTGTATTTTAACGATAACGAGTTTATCCAGGCTAAAAACTATTTTGACAGTACGCTGATGGTATTGCCAAAAACAGATGAACGCTACGACCTTGTCAACCGTTTTAGCAATAATTTGACGGACATCGCCAAAAATCTTGAGATCATCCAGGAGCAAGATAGCTTGTTGGCTATCGCCCAGTTGAGCGAAGCAGAAAAACTCGAACTGGCTTACAAGATCAAAAAAGAACAAGACCAGGCCAGGCTTGACGCTTTGAAGGCCGGCGCCACAAAACCCGATGACAAATTCAAAAGCAACAACAGAATACAGTCGGCTGGTCCCGGCGCTTCAGGAAGCCCCAGTACATTCTTTGCTTACAACGACAAAACGCTGAAACGCGGACAACGCGATTTTGAAAAAACCTGGGGTACCCGAAAACTTGAAGATGACTGGAGGCGCTCCAACAAACGAGATCAGGGCGATCTCGATGAAGTTGCGGAAATACAACAAAACGCTGCCAGAGAATTGACCGACGAAGATGTTTCGACCATCCTCAAAAACATCCCCAGTACCGATGATGAGATACAGGCTGCAAAAGATAAAATTATCGATGCGATGTTTACACTGGGAAGCCTTTACCGCGACCGCCTCCAAATGAACGACCTGGCCATTGAGATGCTGGAAACGCTGGACAGACGATTCCCGGGCAACAAACACGAACTGGACTCCTGGTATTTTTTATACCTCGCTTACAGCGAAACCGGACAGCCGTCGAAGGCTAAAATTTATTATGATAAAATTGTGGGTAAATACCCGGAAACTACATACGCCAACATTCTTCAGGATCCTAACTTCCTGGAAAACAGCAAAGAAGCGGAAAGAAGGCTTACACGATATTATAATGAAACTTACGCTGAGTTTACAAGCGGTAAATACGAAACGGCTTCCCAAAGAGCCGTGAAAGCGGTTGAAATGTTCGGGCAAGCTAATACGCTACAGCCCAAATTCGCTTTACTTTATGCTATGTGCATGGGAAATCTGCAAGGCGTGGACGCTTACAAAAAAGAATTGCAAGACCTGATCGCTAAATACCCCAACACTCCCGAACAGCTACAGGCAAAAGAAATACTTAGAATACTCGGTGGCCGCGCTGTCACTGCCGACGATAAAGATAAAATAGGCGGCGAAACACTGGAAGAAGAAACTGATGAATTTAAACTCGATGACGACAAGTTGCATTATTTCATTGTCGTACTCCTCAACAATACCATTCAACTCAACGATGCTAAAACCGCTGTTTCCGATTTCAACCGGCAATTTTATAAATTGGAGAAGCTGCGTATTTCAAACGTCTATTTAGGCACTGACACCGATACGCCGATCCTCGTGATCCGACGTTTCGATACCAAAACTCATTCGATGGAATACTATGATACCATCCTGAAAAATACCGAAGCGTTTTTGCCTAAAGGAACAGCATTTGAAATGTTCGCAGTGACTCAATACAACTACCGGCAGATCCTAAAAACAAGGACACTTGACAACTATCGTACTTTCTTTGATCAAAATTATAAATGATGGTAAGGCGCTCTTCACCGGAAGGTGTTAGAGAAGGGATTGAGTTTAAGCCATTTCGATCAGCATCTGGCCTTTGTCAACCGTAGCGCCTTTTTCGACATGGACTTCCTTGACAACTCCCTCTCCTTCTGATTTTATTACATTTTCCATTTTCATCGCTTCCAGGATCACCAGTTTGTCCCCTTTATTCACTTCCTGTCCGGCAGATACGTTTACATCCAATACCAGCCCTGGCATCGGCGCTTTTATATCCTTCACCTTGTTGGAAACAACGGCAGATAACCCAAGCCTGTCAACCAATTGGTCAAATTGATCAAACACGCGGATATGATATGGATTTCCATTGATCCGGATATGGAATATCTTATTTTCAAAGTCAGTTGAAATCAATTTCGCGGTAAAGGATTTTTCATCGTGGAGGATGTGGAATTGCCCGGAATCAAAATCAATCAGATCAAGTGAATTATTTTCCTGGCCATTTTCCATATCGAATTGGAAGGCTCCATTTACATCAACGCGATATTTTGGTTCTTGCTTCATTAGGGTTTCATTTTTCCAAGCTTGGTCATAAAGGTCAGTTCGAAAATCGTAAACGAAAAATATATTGCAAAAAATGGCAACAGAAAATACCTTGACTCCGGGTTGAACATTTTTATATATAGCAAAATTATTAAAATTGAAAAGAACATTTTCCCGATCACTACTCCGATTATCACGCTGGTAAAGTTATGCGGATTTGCACTTTTCGCTGCACTTTTTGATACATAAAATACAACTATAGTGAAGATGATGAAAAATGCCCAGCTTATCCAGGATAAGGAAATATCAGATCGAAACAAAGGAAAGAAATTCAGGAAAATGAGAAGCGCTGCGACACCCGCTGACAGGCTGACTAGCTGGTTGTAAAAACTTCGCTGGGTCATGCGATCATTTAATGTCTTTGAGGGTTATGTAAAGCGCTAAGCCTACGGACAAAATAGCTGAAAAGGCAGTAATGATGGAAGATCCGGTTTCAAAATACCTGTCCAGGTATTTACCCAGAAAGATACCGCCAAGCATGATGATTGCCATTTGAAATACCATGCCGGAGTACTTTAAAGCAACATTTGCTTTTTTCTTATTTTGCTCCGATGGTTTGTTGGTGGGTGGTTGATTGGACAACTTGCTTTGGTGATTTTACTGCTTCAATAGATTCATTATTTTTTTGCTCTGTCACACCCATTTTGCAATCCACATTGAACACAGCCCCTGACTGTACGATGAGCTTGTTCGTTTTAACATCACCCGATACCTTTGCATTTTCTCTGATATTGAGCAATTCAGATACGATGAGGCTTCCTTCGAATTTTCCTTCGATCACGGCGTTGGCACAACGCACTTCTCCTTCAATGAATCCGGAGGGGCCGATGATGACTTTTGCCGTACAATTCAAAGAGCCTTTTATGACCCCGTCGATGCGAATATCGCTTTCTGATTTTACGGTACCTTCAACAAAAGTACCTTTTACTAAGGTATTCAACGAATGTGAAGTTGTGGTCGGGATGATCCCTTTTTTCGTCTGTGTTTCTTCTTTCTTGTTAAACATTTTTATGTGATTTTATAATGTAAACAATGTTGAAAACGCGCAATCAGATATTCTATTTTATCATCATATTATCTTAACAAAAGCGATTTCAGTCAACTGTGCTTTTTTCTCATAAACAAACAGCAAGATAACATTTTTTTAAATTATCCCATTGAAAATGATTCCATTATAAGTGACAAGGAGAACATCTTTATTTCCTAAAATGCAAGGCTGAGTTCATTGCGATTTAAACATTTTAATTTACAGCAATATGAAAACTCAACATACTTGGTGTGGCTTCGGCAAATGCATATTTTCATTGCGAAAATGTGATGCGATTCCCGGCAAGAGAAGCCTGGCTGCGAAATAGAAAATTCACAAACCGGTCAGGAATCAACGAAAAAGTCCCGGTCTTAAAATTGACCAGGACTTTTCCAAGATTATTTTTTATACAATACCTAACAAAGATCAGCTTATCAGAAATTAGGACAATAAACGCCACGTCTTTCAGGTCCGCATATTTTGTAAGTCAATGCAAACTCAAACGCTCCGTTTGAATTACTGGCGGGACGCAAGCTGGATACGTTAATATCATAACTAAATCCTATTGCAAAATCTTCGTAGTCAAACCTTGTATTGACGATAATTGCATCTGCGGTTGTACTCTTTTCAAAGTGGTTGGACAGACGCACGTAACCTCCAAACTGAAATGATTGGTTAGTTCTTTTACTTCCGCCAAGAAGCAGCTTGAGGTTTGTACCCGCATTGAGTTCAAATGATGGCCCTTGCATCAAAACTATTGCGCTGGGTACCAAACCCATCCGGTCAGCCACCATAAACTCACCTCCTGCATGGATGGTAAATTTGCTATAGATCGGCTCAAATTGTTCAGAATTAAAGGAAACATTCGCACGATTCAAATGGCCGTAAGCGGCGCCAAAGTACAGGTTATTGTTTTCATCGAAAACTGAAAACCATAGGATACCAGCGGACAGATCGGGATATAATAAATTGTTTTGATCAAAAACTTCAAAACTCGGAAGTGCGCCGTTGTATCCGCCGTTTCCGTCGTGTTGGGTGCCATAGCGGGCTTTGTGCAAAGCAACGCTCCTCTGTGTAACGCCAGCATCTGCTCCCAGCACTAAATAATGTGCTTCTTGCCTGTAACCACCCATTCTTTTGCTATAAGCAAGAGACAGTCTTCCCTGCAAGGTGGCAAAATCAAGCTCACCGGCTTTGTCGCCCCAAAACGATCCTCCTACTCCGAAAAAGTCGTATCTCCCTACCGGAATGCGCTGGTCGTAAGACACCGAGTAAGTTTTGAAAGCGTTTGATTTCAAAACGCTGGCCCATTGATTTCTGTAATTGGCAACCAACCGGACGTTACAATTCATCACTCCGGTCAATGCGGGGTTAAGGTTCAGTGGTGACATGTAAAATTGGGAAAAGTGAATATCCTGTGCATTTAGCGCAAAAGAACCCAACACACCAAAACAAATAATGATTAAATGCTTAAATCTTTTCATGGATAGTAAAATCTTTTCGATAATTGATAAATTTTAATGTAAACGGACACGGGAATTTACTTCTCAAAGTTTTGTATCGCACTAAGTGGTAAAAATAACCAAATTATACTGACATTACCAACATTGAGCCTTAAAAATTTTAAATAGTGCGCGAGGACGGCTAATTTTTGACAATTCTAACGGATGAACAGAGGAGGATATTTTCAACCATTTCAATCTTTTCTTTCGGCTTTGTGCGAAGTATTTTTCCAATGTCAGCCGGCTCAACTTTCTCTCCAGGTAGCGCCGAATTCATCAACGAGAATGTTGTCGTAATGATCTGCTTTTTCAAAAAGATGGGAAATCAGTTTTTTTCCTGTTTCCTTGTTGAGGTAGCGATCGAATATCAAAAGTGACAGCACGATATTCCTGCCTTTCACACTGAAGGTCAAGCCTTCGTTTTCGTAGTTTTGCCGGAGGAGAAATTCGTAAAGGGGTTTGATATTTTCCTGTGGGAGATTACAGAGGTAAGCATCCCCAATTATTAAGCCAGTTTTCTCATAATATGATACGTTTATTTTGGCACTTCCTTGTTCGATTTCCCAGTTGAATAAGCCCCTCCTGGCCAGTTGAATGGCATGCCCGGTTTCGGCCAACATATCTTCTATGGTTTTTGCAACACCGGCAGGTTCGTAGTCTTCGATTTCCGATGGTAATTCAATCGGCGAACCGCAATGCGGACATTGTTCAGTTTTAATTTCTTTTTCAAAAACCGCTTTTGAACAATTAAAACAGCGAGTTCCTGCTCTTCCCCCTCCTTTTTTGAATTCTTCGATGGTTTTCAAAAGATAGTCCAATGGCAACGAAAATCCAAAGTTGTTTCCCGACCTGATGATAAAAGTATTGATTCCGGCCAATTCGCCATTTGCATTTGCCAATGGCCCTCCGCTGTTTCCCGGATGAAGCGCAGCGCTGTGATAAATGTAATCGATCTCGTTACTTTCCTGGGATATCTTTGTGACGACACCCAAAGCAGTTTCATAATTCATCCCAAAAGGATGCCCGATGGCAAATACTTCATCCCCTTCTTTCAGGGCTTTTTTCACCATTGGGATCGATCCGGGAATTTCTTTGGCGGAACGAGGCGCCTTAATAAGCGCCAGATCGTGCTTCGGATCTGTATAAAGCGTCTTCGCCATTTGATTTTCAAAATCATCGCCCTTGATGATCACTTCGCGATTGCCGCGGATGACATGCTCGTTGGTCACGATCATGTCCTCATCTTTTAAATAAAATCCCGTACCCATGCTGTAGGGTGTGGCAATCTGGATCATGAATTTTTTATATCGTTCCATCAACTCGATTATTAAACTTCGGGTATTTTACCACATTTTATTACTCAACCCTGTTCAAGCCCAGTTTTTTGACCATCAGCAAATATGAGTTGGCAAAATCTACACGGTTTTTAAAATTCAGTTTTTTTAAATCGGGATACAAATCCGGGTATTTTTTCCTGTGTTGTGTTGCAATCTCTTTTATGGCGTTTTTTATGGCTTTTTTGTTCAAACGTTTTTGTTGTTCGTTATAAAAAGCAGGTTCAAAACTTAGTTTTTGAAAATACTCAGGCTCTGCAACGCGATAATACAAAGTGTAAAGATCCTTTACCGGCTCGGGTACCGCAAAGTTGAACAGCGCGTTCCCAACGATATATCCCGCGATAGCCAGCGCTACTTTGTCACAACCATTTTCTTTGTACCAATCCATGTCGTGCAAAACCTCGTCGATCAACCCGCACAAGCGATCGTGGTTTACGGGATTGGTAATGCCAAAAGTGGTTTTAACGCGATACATCTCTTTGAAATATTCTTCTTTGGAGCGAAGGCGTAGCAATTCCAATTCTTTTTGGAGCATTTCATTTTTTGCTACCGCTGTCTGGTTGTCTTTTGCAAAATACAGGCGATTCATCCTTTCCAGCGCTTCCATCAAAAAACCTTCGGGTCTGGTCAGGTAGTCCAGTTTGTAACACAAATCAAGTAGTTGATAAGCAACACCTGCAGGATATTCATTGGGATCGAGTTTTCCGTTTTTGATTTCCGACAATGTTTCGTCAATCTTGTTGGTGATGAATTGGTATTTTGCTTCCTTTTCCTCAGGAGGTAGATCGGCCAGGTGATTGGTTTCGATAGCTTGCAGTTCTTCAAATTCATCTATCAGCAGGTCGTCAAACTTATCGGCGTTGATGGCCAGTTCGCGGATGGCATAATACAATTTGTAAGGAGAAGCATCGAGCACAAAACTGTCGAAAACAATGGTGATGTTGTTTTCAATATCGAGGCCAAAGCGGCTGTAATTGAGGCCAAAATTCTGTTCGATCAGCCGTTGCATAAAATCAATATTGAGCGATAACGCAGTTGCGATCCTGGCTTCTACTCTTATCTTTTTCCGGTCAGCAGTTCCGCTGATCTTTTTAGAGCCTTGCAAAATTTCAAACTCCAGCCTCCCGTCATGTTGATGATATTTTACATTTTCTTCGGTTTCGTCATTGAGGTAATCCAGAAAAGCAATGTAAGACTCCAGGTAATCTTCATTTTCAAATTTTTCCAACGCCAGATCCCATGCGTCGTACTGCCTGGTTTGTTTGTATGAATCGCTGAACCTTCCGAAACTGATCTTCGAATCACTCGCTGTAGCATCGTCTTTTTTACCAAAAAAATGTTCAAATATGCTCATCAAAAAATCTTATGTTCCACTTCTTTTTTACAATTTTCAATTTAGGTTCCGAAAGATACAAAACAGTAGAACTGTACAAGTTTTAAAAATGTATAATTTGCTGAGATGGTATTGCGGTGTTGCGGTATTGCGGTGTTGTGTATAAATCGAAATTTTCATTCCGCTGAATCCCGGAAAAAACTATGTCAGATCAGTTTCCTGACCGTCGTGTGGCGGTCGATTTCCAGGTTTTCAGTCAAATTCATCAGGTTCAAACCGGGGGTTTTGCCTTTTTCGATACTTCCCAGTTCATCGTCAAACCCGAGGGCTTCGGCGCCGTTGAGAGTAGCCCAGCGGAGCATGGTTTCGAAGGAAACATAAGACTGATACCTGGCGATGGTTTTCATTTCTTCCAGTACCGAAAGCTGCCAGTTGGAAGTCAGGCTATCTGTTCCGATGGTCATTTTCGCATCCGTGTTGATAAAGTCCCGGTAATTGGGCAAACGATTTTCGATGTAAAGATTGGCATTGGGGCAGGTCGCCCAAAACACTTTATCGCTCCAGGCCTGAGCTGCGGTGATCTCGTCGGCGGTGGTCAAAGTATTGTGTACAAAAAGCGAAGTACATCGAGGGTTCAAATTTTCCAACGCATAATGGATCGACGCTTTTCCGGTGGGTTCAAACTGATCCAATGAAATGCCGAAGGATTTATAAAATTCCAAAAAGCCGCCGGTTTTATTTATAAAAAGTTCATTTTCAGGAGGAGTTTCCTGGTTGTGAATGCTCACGGTGCAGTCATCCGGGTTGAGTACATTGATCATTTCAAACAGCTTTTTTGAAACGGTGTAGGGAGCATGCGGAACGCTGCTGAAGCGATTTTTTGCCGACGTGTTCTCATGGCGGTCATATACCGATTTGTATTGATCGAACACGGATTTCGCATTGTGATCCTGTAAAAAATCAAACATTTCAACGAAAGTGTAATAACGGATCGGGCTTTTTGCTTTTTGCTCAAAAGTATCAGCTTTGTTCGAAATATCACCTACGGCGACGATGCCGTTTTCATACATTTCACGGTCTGCTTTTTCGATGGCATCCATAATCACTTCGGGAGGAAAATCGCGAAATTTTACAACGCTGGTGATGAAGGGCAGCAGCGAGGTTCCGGTATCCACCAAGCCTTTCATGTGAGACAATTCCAGGTGACAATGCGAATTGATAAAACCGGGAACGATCGCTCCTTTGTAAAATTCGAGGCTTGCTTCATCGTGGTTGTCCCGTTCGTCCAAAGATAATATTCGCCCATTTTCGTTGACGATCACGACTCCGTTTTTAATCGGAGATGAGCTGACAGGAAATATGTAATCGGCGGTGATCTTTCGCATGGTTTTGGTATTAATTTTTAGAATTGAAAGTTGCAGGTTGATCACTTCCCAGTTCCTGCACGATCAGTCCGTTTTTTATACGGGGTTCAAAAAAAGTAGATTTGGGGGGCATGGTTTGCCCCATATCTGCAACAGCCAGCATGTCTTCCAGTTTCACAGGGAAAAGACAAAAAGCGACAAAATTATCATTGATCATGGTGCGGCTCCTGATCTCATCCAGTCCTTTTGATCCCTCGATGTAAATGATCCGGGTACTGGATCGAACATCATCCACGCCCATAATTTTCTGCAATACCAGTTCGTCCAGGAGTTTTGCGTCGAGTACTATTTTTTCGTTTTCATACAAGTCCAGCGCGGATTGTTTCCAGGTCAGTTTGAACCATTCGCGGTTGATGAACATTACGATCTCGAACTTTTTGGCTGGCCGCGCCTTTTCCCCCATAATTTCGATATCAAAAACTTTTGACAACAAAGCCATGAAAGTGGTCAGCGATTTTTTTCTTTCGACGATGCGGTTGAAATCGCGAATGTCAAGTGATTCGGCTGGGAAATAAGCGCTCAGCACCACATCGTACAGTTCCTTGTTTTGGCTGCCTTCCATGATCTGGCGCGTCAGCGCTACCGATGAACAACGGTGATGCCCATCGGCGATATAAGATACAGGCACTTTTTCGAGAAACAGGTTTTGGATATTTCTGATGGCAGTATTTTCTGCAATTTTCCAAAAGGTATGGAGTTCGTTTTCCTGGTCGAATTTTACATCAAACAACTTTTCGTGAGACCCGATCAGTTCATCGAGTAAATCGCTGATAAGTTCAATACCGGGATAGATCAGCAGCACGGGTTTGACGATGGCGTTTCGGCGGGTCATCAATTGCATTTGCTGCCGCTCTTTCGGGCGGAGGGTATTTTCATGCTTTTTGATCTTCCCTTCCAGATAATCATTTATGTCGGAGCAGGCTACCAACCCGGTGTAGGTTTTACCGGGCTTTGTGATGCGATAGACGTACATCGCCTCCTCGGCAATTTTGTTAAAAAGTCCTTCTTTTTTATACTCTGGATATTCGTATTTCACTCGTCCGAAAAAGGTATCGGCAGAAGTGATGGCATCCAGATTGGGATAAACTGCTTTGAAAGGTCTGATCCTCATTAATCAGTTTCGATAAGGGTTAATTTTTATCCTCCATTGACAAATAGCGTGGTCAAACTCAAATGAAGCATCCCGCACAGTATGTCGGGAACGAAGGAAAATTTCGTGATTTATTTTAGTTTGACTTTAAAACATCCCGACACGTTGTGTCGGGATCAAAGAATCATTTTTAATAAATGACGGAAAGAAATCTTTGATAACTCCATACAACTGCGTCAGGGTTGGCAAGATAACAAAAAAGGCAAATGAAACTAAAGAAAAGACCAGGCTATGCTACTGAAAACAGGTTAATTTTTCACTTGACCATTTTCATGAAAGTACCGATAAACCAGTTGGAGTCGGAGTGGACGAGTTTGTCCAACGTAGAATCCGCTTTATTGGAGAACAGCTTGATGTCGCGGATCACCTTGCAAAACTCTTCCGATTCGGGGCACTGGCTTTCCACGCTGACGATCTCATCCAACACCTTAAGCATGGGTTCCAACTCTTTTTTCTTCCGGTGGATGATAATTTGGCGAACCACCTGCCACATGTCTTTTTCGGCGCTGAAATACTCTTTTCGCTCTCCCGGTTTATGCGCTTTATATACCAGCCCCCAATCCATCAGCGCCCTGATATTCATATTTGCATTGCCACGACTGATCTTTAGATCTTCCATGATCTCCTCGGCGGTGAGCGCCTGTGGTGAGATGAGCAGCAACGCATGCACCTGCGCCATGGTGCGGTTAATCCCCCAATTGGATCCAAGTGTTCCCCACGACTGGATAAATTTTTCTTTCCCTTGACTCAGTTCCATTTTATAAATCGTTTGGTGAAAAGACAATAAAATTTCAGACTTTCAGAATGTTTTGAAAATACAATTTCCGAAAATGAAATCAAAATCCAAGCCCTTTTGTTTGTGAAAATTTGCCCTTTCTTACTTTTTAGACTTTGGACGCTTACGGTGTGGATTTTAAAGAAAAAATTTTATAAAAA
>CAZKDA010000094.1:0-17363 GCA_964551455.1 uncultured Saprospiraceae bacterium | reverse complement strand
CTACGCTTCGATCTGATGTCCCGACTTTGTCGGGATCTACGCTACGCTTCGATCTGATGTCCCGACTTTGTCGGGATCTACGCTACGCTTCGATCTAATGTCTATTTTTTAAAATCCAACTCACTTTTTATTCTTACCGGCTTTCTGTTTTTTGTAATGTCCGTCGAATATTTTGTTCCAGCTTTCACCTCCGTCGAAGCTTTGTTCCCAGGTTTGCTGCACCGTTCCGTCGCCTTTTTGTATCCACGAAATTCGGTTGGCCTGCATGCCTTCCGAGGTTTCGATCTCATTCTCAAGGATCATTACATTGCCGGATTTTCTGCCTTTGAGGAGGAGCGTCAGGCCGGAGCTGTCCACCCAATATTGCTCCCATTGGCC
The DNA here is from genome assembly GCA_964551455.1 of uncultured Saprospiraceae bacterium. Classification (GTDB taxonomy): domain Bacteria; phylum Bacteroidota; class Bacteroidia; order Chitinophagales; family Saprospiraceae; genus JAHDHW01. Next base: position 16,985 of record CAZKDA010000094.1, on the reverse strand, counting down.
GGTCACGGGGTTGTATTTGTTGAGGCTGGTGCCGCTGTATTTGCTCTTTGAAGATTGGTAAGATTCGCGGACAGCGAAACCATCGACGATACTTTCGACCTTGCTGTAACCAATCACATCCTTCGTTCCGGTGAGAAAAACATCCCATTCGCCAATCCAGAAATCGAACTCGCGGTATTTGGGATCGACTTCATTTTCGGTTGAATTGTTTTGGGCTGGAATGGCTGAAAAAAGGAATGAGCATATAATCAGGAATGCCAGTTTTTTCATATTGTTGTTTTTGATTGACTGTTGCAGTCAGGTTTTGGAAATAGCAACTTTTGCTTTTAGCAAATGTACAATTCCAACAGAAAATGGAAAAAGAAAAAGGATTATTGTACCGGAAAGCGCTGAAATAAAAAAAAACCGCCTTGAGCCTGGCTGCCGCTATTTTTGTGTTGTAAGTTGTTGCGGTCAGCGGTGAGAGTGGCAAAGTGTCAAGGCGGTTTACGTGGTAGTTTTTAGTACATTTAGTTCAATTCAAAAATTTTGAATTGCGTAACAAATGTATTTCGCATTAAAAATAATATCAATACCTTTTTTGTGGTAATTTAGGTTTTGCCGGTTTTTATATATTAAAAATCGCTGCTTCTTCGGCTAAATATTTTTTACCGGAGTATCATCATTTTTCTGAAAGCGGAGCAATCACCGGCTTTAAGGTTTAAAAAATAAAGACCCCGCTCCAAGGCGCTGGTGTTCAACTCAAAAGAGTGCAATCCGGGACTTTGGAATTGGCTGACGATAATTGCAGGATTCATTCCGGCGATCTCGGTTAAGGAAAGGGTTACAAAAGCATTTTCAGGAAGTTGGTAAGTGATATCTGTGGACTGCGAAGCGGGGTTGGGGTGGTTGTTCAGCACGAGTTGGCAACCGGAATCCGGAGTGGCAATATTGCCGGTTCCGGAAGTACTATTCAAAAAAAAATCACTCACCACCGGGAGATGGTCTGAAGCAATTACGGCGTCTTCCTGCAAGAGGTTGTAAGCGTTGAGCGTATCGGGAGACAGCGTTCTGGTGAAGAGTGTAAAAGCGTTGGCAAGTTCCAAAACCGAATTGGTGAAAATGATAAAATCCAGCCTCCCCGGGCTGAAATGGCTTGATTCACTGAACCACGTAAAATTCATCGGCAGATTCGTTGTGTAAGGACGCGAATCTTTCAAATCGCTGCCATCCCAGTCAGGTTGAAAATCCGGTCCATACGTACTCTCATTGACAATGTTGCCGGTGAGGAGCGTGTTCAGTTGCTGATTGTAACCAACGAGGTTCATATCGCCGGCGATGATGATCGGGGCATTTTCTTCCAGTTGTAGCGGCCCGGTTCCGTTTTTTGCATCGCGGATAAAAGCCATGATGGCGTCGATCTCCAGTTGGCGGTTTGTATTGTTGCCACAGCAGGGAGGATGTGCCACAATGAATAGCGCTTCAACGCCATATTGGGAATTGAGATCCAATAAAAAGGCGCCGTTGTTTCCGATGGGAAAACTGTTGAGGACAGGATACCTGCTCACCGCAACAATGTCCGGGCCTTCTTTGGCGTGGTACCATTGCTCATTTTCGCCGGAAGGCAGGATGGTTTCCATTTTTCCGGCCACCTGCGCCGCGTTGTGTTTATATATTTCCTGAAAGCCGATAACGTCGGGATTGATCACCTGGAGGAGTCGCGACATTGAAGGTGCTCTTGCAGCATCAAACAAACCGTCGTGCAAAACATTGTATGACAATACGCGAAGATGTTCCTCGCTGGTTTTTGAAAGCGCATATTCCGGGAGTGGTTCGGGAGACGATTGAACGAAGTTGTACAACACCCCTCCGGGTTCATTGGGCAGCACGTCCCAGTTGCCGGAATTATCTTTAAAAACAACGCGAATCGAATCTCCCTGGAAAAGTGTTTGCCCTGAAATAATCAGTTCTCTGCTGATAGCAATTTCAAACTGTTTCGAACTTACGGTGGGAGCCGTAACAAGCCTGATGTCGTTTTGGTGTACTGTGAAGGTTTCATTTTCCAGGTAAACCTTGCCGTTTCGGTTGCCAAAGGAATATTCCAGGTCTGCGCCGATCCCATTTATTGCAAATCCGGTTGTCTGGTCATCGTCCGTGTCGATGTAAATGGTAATCTGATTCGATTCCTGGAGGTTGATCTCATAAGTTACCTCAATATTGAAAAACAGGAATGCTTCATCATTATTTATCCACAGCTTTCCAAAATCAATGGAAGAAAACCCATTGTCGCCGTTGGTGTCGGTATAAGCAGCAGGGGTGTTTTGCCAGTCAGAAAAATCATCGTCGATCAAGATCATTTGGCCAAAAAGCGAATGAACCGAAAAGAGAAGGAAAAAGAGAGAAAAAGCAATGTATTTCATTTTGTTAAGCTGGATTTTTCGGAAAACTAAGAAAAAAATGATAATGATGTTTGCATAGAAAAAAATAAAAACCACAAAAGAAACATCTCGGATCCCGATGCAGTCGGGAAAAGGGAAGAAAAGAAAACAGGAAAAAAAACTATTGTGCCTGCCTGTTGCAGACAGGTTCAAAAAAATAAAGAACCATAAAACCATCCACGTTAGGATATAACAAAACCGTGACAAAATATTTTGAAATTCCGCTAAAAATTGTAATTTCGCATCCTCCAAACAGGGGAATTAGCTCAGTTGGCTAGAGCGTTTGGCTGGCAGCCAAGAGGTCACCGGTTCGAGCCCGGTATTCTCCACAAAAGCCTTCTTGAAAAAGAAGGCTTTTTTTATCCGAAATATCCACCTCAAGATATATTCCGGCATCAAAACATCAAACACCCTTGATAATCAAGCCAGTTAGAATTTCATTATATATGAAAATACTAACGCTTTCTTGTATATTTTCACGGGAAAGTGTTATTTTTGGCACGTTCTTTTAAAAATTAGACCTCGATTAAAAGGCTTAGAATTAAACAAACAAATAACACCCCCATTTCACATTTTTTATGCTTGTAAAAAGGGGATACTATTGCCTCTTCCGAAAACCGTTTAAAGCCCAAAAGTCAATACTATTTAGCCCATTATGAACCCGGCAAAAGATTTTTTTGCCGAACACAATTGCTTTTCAAGAGAATGAAACAACTGACTGCTTTAATCCTCCTGTTTTTCCATTTGAGTTTATCTGCTCAATCCCCTCAACTGATCTTTCACTCTGGCTTTGAACCCGAGGTAGATACCTCCGGCCATAATACCGGATTCATCGATATCATCGGAGAGGATACTTCCATGCCGACTCCAAACGATTGGGTGAACGACCTGGACGGACATCCGAATATTGGCTCCTTCATCATACAATTCCAGGGAGGAGATGAAACACAACGCATGGCGCATGTCGCCCCTGATCCGCAGAACCCTTCCAATAATGCTTTTAAATTCTGGGTATTGCATCCCAATAGCGGAAACAACGGAAGGATACAAGCCAATCTTTATAATAACACCGAACTTTATAAGGTTTTTTATTCTGTGCGGATGTATCTGCCGGAAGTCTTTAATTTGCTAAAAACAATGCCCACCTCGATCGACGATGATTTCAATACCCTGATAGAATTTTGGAATAACAATAATTGGGACGAAGACTATCCATTCCGGGTGAAGGTCAACCTGACTAAAAATGGAAATTTTCTGGACTCCGTGCGGGTTAAAGCTACCGGACAATATCATGCAGGTAGCCCGGATTCATGGCAGGACGTATGGTTAATCCACAATACGAACTACGTCGTTCCTGTGAAAAAATGGATGACCTTGCGGGTTTATTTCGCTGAAGGCGACGATTGCACAGGCAGATTTATTATGACCATTACCCCCGATGGCGGTCAGGAAACTATCGTATTCAATGTCAGGAATTATACCCGGCATTCGGATGATCCATTTCCCGACGGTGTAAGAGATTTTAATCCATTTAAACTGTACACCTCCGACGATGTGGTTGACTGGGTCAGAAACAACGGCGATACCCTCAACATCTTCTGGGATGATTTTGAGATATGGAAAGATTCCATACTGATCACGGCGGAAGACTGCCTTTCGGGTGGCATTGTCTTGAGTGGTCAAAATGATATCGATAATTTTCCTTCCAATTATCCGGGCTGTACCAACATCGGCGGAAATGTAACCATCACAGGATCTGTCAGCAACCTTGCAGGGCTTGAACAGGTCAACACCATTCAAGGTTCGCTCAGTATTCAAAACTGCCATAGCTTGATACACCTGGACGGCCTTGAAAACCTGAGATGTATAAATGGCATGCTGAAAATTGACACCAATAATAGTCTCGCTGACCTCTCCGCTCTACAAGGCCTCCAATCGGTTTATGGAAACCTTGAAATCAACAACAACAATGGACTTTCCAGCCTTGACGGCCTTCAAAATTTATATCGGATCAAAGGGACTCTCAACATTGTGAACAATGATAACCTTTCGGATATCACCGGTATCGAAGGGATTGAAGCTTCAACCATTACCAGCCTTATAATCACCAATAACTCAAGCCTGGAGTTTTGCGAAACAGAGAACGTGTGCAAATATATTGAAAATGGCGGCCCGATAACTATTGCCAGCAATGCCACAGGTTGCAACAGTGTGCCGGAGGTTGAAGCTGCCTGTTTCCTTGTTTTACCTGTGGAACTTACACGCTTTTCCGGAAAGGAAAACTCCGGCACTGTCCTGCTATCCTGGCAAACTGCTTCGGAAGTTGACAACGATTATTTCCAGGTTGAACACAGCACCAACGGAAGGGAGTTCATGCCAATCGGCAAGATCAATGGGCATGGAACCTCAACTATCACAAACGATTATCTCTTTGTCCATAAACAACCCGAACCCGGACTGAATTATTATCGCCTGAAACAGGTCGATTTTGGCGGAGATTTTACCTTTTCCAACATTGTCGCGGTGGCGGTTGAAAACAACGAGATCATCATTCGACCCAACCCCACAAACGGAATTGTGGAAATCTCAGGAGGCGATCTCACCGATGCCGTCATCAAAATATTCGACAGCATGGGCAGATTGATCGATGTCTTTGAAGCTACGGATTTTCAAACGATCGACCTGTCCGAACAACCCAGAGGAGTTTACATTTTTGTCATCCAGACTTTTGGTTATACCCAAATCGAACGGATCGTGAAAAATTAGCAGTGGTGTTGATGTGTTAATCCTGCCCTCCCGCAAATGAAGCGGGATCGGGGTTGCAAAGTCGCTTAACTCGCCAACAACGGCTGTGGAATTGTTTGAGTAAGGTATTTTCCAAAAAAGCCTTGTCGTCAGAGTGGACTTCTTTTGCAGATTAACAAATTAGATTGATAGCACATACCAAAAATACAGGAGTAAATCGTTAAAAGGACGTTAATGAAGTTTGGTTTTGAAAATCGAAATAAAAACCTTTGCTCAGTGCGCCATTTTTTAAAAAAGTCATCGTCTGAAAGGCTAAAATTTAGACACACAAAAATTATCGTCTGCTCTTATACTTGTTCACGGATAAATTTCGGATTTTATTAATCCCGTCCCGCCGAGGCGGGATCCGTGAACAGTTATACCGACTAAGCATAGATTAATTTTTATAATCCGAAACCCGCCTGACGACACGGGCAGGTCTATGCGGTGTCGTGTATAACTTACATTTGGTTAAAACGCACCTTCAGCCAGAAACCGGTAAAAGCTATAAATTCAACGCACTTATTTTTTCATTTGCCGCAATGCAATAAGCCATTGAGGCATACAATCTTTTAATAAATGAGAATGAGAATGAGACAGCTTACCATTTTTATAACATTATTTGTACACTGCGGGTTATTTGCTCAATCACCTGAATTAATTTTCCATTCCGGGTTCGAGCCTGGTGTACAAACCACTGATCCTGAAGATGATAATGATATTGACATCATTGGAAGCGATGGCTCAATGCCTGGTTTCGACGATTGGGTAAATGACCTCGAAACCCACTCGAATATTGGATATTTCAAAGTGCAGTTTCAGGGCGGAGATGCGACAATGCGGAATGCAGAAATCGTTCCCGACCCCTTGGATCCTTCAAATAATACACTCCGGTTTTGGGCAAGAGAAGTAAATTCCGGAAACAACGGAAGAGTACAGGGAAACATTTATAACAGCGACAATGGCTTTTCAAACATGTTTTATTCGGTGCGTCTTTTTATTCCGGAGGATTTCAATTTGTTGTTGAACTCAAATTTAAGTGGCGACTTACTTACTTTAATGGAGTTTTGGAACAATGCCAACTGGGATGATGAAGATTATATGTATCGGATGAAGGTCAACCTGAGGAAAAATGGTTCTGCACCCGGACCGATCAGGATGAAGGTCACCGGACAGGAACGCAAACCGGATAACACAGGATGGGGCGATGATATCTGGGAAATTTTAAATACTTCTTTTGTCGTCCCTGTTGAACAATGGATGACCATTAAAATCTACTTTGTTGAAGGCGACGACTGTACAGGAAGGTTTATTGTATCCGTAACTCCGGAGGGCGGATCCGAAACTATAGTGCATAATGTAAGAAATTTTACACACCACCCTGATAATACAGCCCCGGACGGCTTGACGGATTTTAATCCCATTAAACTTTACTCCGACGATGATGTTGTCAATTATTTCTTAGACCACGGTGACGATGAAATGCTGAATCTTTATTGGGATGATTTTGAGTTGTGGAAAAATTATGTTTTGCCAACTGTTGATGAATGTTTGGCAGGCGGGATTACATTCAGCACCCAAAGTCAAATCAGTAATTTTGCTGCCAACTACCCCAACTGTAAAAACATATCCGGCAATGTGACCATTTCAGGCGGATCGATCACTGATCTTAGCGGCCTGAGCCAGCTTACTTCGATACAGGGATCGCTTACTATCCAATCAACTTCTTTGACCAGCTTGAGCGGTTTAGAAAACCTTACCTGTGTCAGCGGCAGCCTCAAAATTGCCTCCAACAACTCCTTGACCAATATTTCTGCTTTAGGCAATGTCCGATCCCTGCACGGAAATCTGGATATTTCAGACAACAGCTCTTTAGCTAACCTGACGGGTTTACAGAATATTGCTAAAATTGAAGGAAACCTTATCATTTCAAATAACGAAATTCTGACAAGCCTGACCGGGCTGGAGAGCATTGAAAGTTCCTCAATCGAAAATCTATTGATTCAAAATTCGCCAAACCTTTCATTTTGTCATTTGGACAATATTTGTAATTATCTTGAAAACAATGGCCCGGCTTCTATCTCTGGTAATGACACAGGTTGTAGTAGCCAGCTTGAAGTCGAAACTGCCTGCCTGCTTATCCTGCCGGTTGAATTGACTTATTTTTCAGGAAAAGAGTTAGATGGTGAAGTTGCCCTTTCGTGGCAGACAGCCTCAGAAAACAGTAATGATTACTTTCAAATAGAACACAGTGTGGATGCAAGGGGCTTTGAGCAAATTGGTAAAATCAAGGGAAAAGGAACAACTTCAGAAAAAAACGATTACATATTTGTGCACGAACAGCCAGTTACAGGGGTGAATTATTACCGGTTGAAACAGGTTGACTTCGACGGCGGCTTTGCATTGTCTGAAATAATTGCAATTTATGTTGAAAATAAAGACATCATCATTCGCCCCAACCCGACAAACGGCCTTGTGGAAATTATCGGGTTAAATTCAACAGACTCCACCGTCAAGGTGATGGACAGCTTCGGGAGAGTGGTTGAATACCTTGATCTGGATACTTCCAATACGATCAATTTGTCCAGCTATCCCAAAGGAATTTACATTTTTGTAGTTCAGACTGGCGGGCAAACCATCGTCAAGCGAATTGTCAGAAGTTAAGTTCAAATTACTTTCCAGGATGTTTTTCAGTATTCAGTAGGTTCAAATTGCCTGTTGGTAGAAAATTTCCGATTAGAATTTTTTAACTGGCTCTTTTGCCGTATTTTTTGCCGCAATAGCAAAGCATTTTACACAAAAAAAGCTTTTGCTTTGCTCAAAGTACAAAACGTTTTAAGTATCTTTCGCAGCGAAAACGGCTGTGAAAATGTAAAACGCTTCCACTATCATTTTCCATCCGGTTGAATGGTTTTTAATATTATCTTTCAGTTTTCTAAAACCAAAAATTATGAAAAACTCCCTACTCCTAATTGTATTGCTTATGAGTACTAATGCCTGGTCGCAGACCAAACTCATTGAAAAAGTCACCAAAGAAGGTGATGAAATTGTCATTCCTTATGAAAAATATGTGCTCGACAACGGCCTGACCCTCGTGATCCATGAAGATGATTCCGATCCTTTGGTGCACGTCGATGTCACCTACCATGTAGGTTCGGCGAGAGAGGAACTCAAAAAATCCGGCTTCGCTCACTTTTTCGAACACATGATGTTTCAAGGCTCCGAAAATGTCGCTGATGAAGAGCATTTTAAGATCGTGACCGAATCAGGTGGAACGCTCAATGGCACCACAAACCGCGACAGAACCAATTACTTTGAAACCGTACCCGCCAACCAACTCGAAACCATGCTCTGGCTCGAAGCCGACCGCATGGGTTTCTTCCTCAATGCCGTCACTCAGGAAAAATTTGAAATTCAGCGAGCCACCGTTAAAAACGAAAAAGGCCAGAGTTATGACAACCGGCCCTATGGCAGAACTTACGAGATCAGATCCGGCGCCCTCTATCCTTATGGGCATCCTTATTCCTGGTTGACCATTGGCAAGGTAGAAGACCTCAACAGGGTTGATGTCGAAGACCTCAAGAAATTTTTCCTCCGGTGGTATGGCCCGAATAACGCAACCTTGACCGTAGGCGGCGATTTGGATCCAAAGGAAGTGGTCAAGCTGGTCGAAAAGTATTTTGGGGTGATCCCGCGCGGGCCGGAGGTGAACCCCATGAAGCTCGATCCACCCGTGTTGGAAGACAACCGTTACATTTCATATATTGATAACAATATTCGATTTCCTGCGATCGGACTTACATTTCCCACCGTGCCCAGGTTCCACGAAGATGAAGCGCCGCTGGATTGCCTCGCTGAAATTTTAGGACAGGGCAAAAGTTCATTTTTATACAAAAAATTTGTGCTGCCGCAGAAAGCCATCCAGGCTTCAGCCAGCCACCCTGCAAGTGAATTGGCGGGAGAATTCACCATGTTCGTTTTGCCTTTTCCCGGACAAACACTCGCTGACTTCGAAAAAGAAGTTTACCAGGTTTTAGAAGAATTTGAACAAACAGGTGTAAGCGACGACGACATTGAAAAATTCAAGGCAAACCAGGAATCCAGCTTTGTCAACGGCCTGGCCAGCGTGAGCGGCAAGGTTTCACAACTCGCCAGCTACGAAACCTTCAGAGGAAATCCCGATGGCATTAAGTATGACATTGAACGTTACCTAAATATTACGAAAGAGGACGTGATGCGGGTGTTCAAAAAATATATCAAAGGAAAACCCGCTGTGGTACTCAGTGTGCTCGACAGCGAAGAAACCGCCCCGGCGAAACCTGACAATTACGTCATCCCCGAAGACGGCGACAGCCCTTTTGAAACCACCGATTATTCCGGCCTCGTTTACAACCGTCCGGAAGGCGATAACTTCGACCGAAGCAAACGACCGCCGCTCGGCCCCAACCCCATCGTAAAAGTGCCGGAATTCTGGACTTCCGAATTTGATAACGGCCTCAAGATCATCGGCACCGATAATGATGAGATCCCTGTGGTAAATCTCCAACTCACGATCATGGGTGGGCATAAAATGAATGCCGACGACCTGATGAAATCCGGCCTCGCCGTATTGACCGCAGATATGCTCAACGAAAGTACCGAAAACTATACTTCCGAAGAGATACAGGTGGAGTTGAGAAAAATCGGAAGCCGTGTCAGCGTTTATGCCAACAATTCCTCTACTACTGTGAATATCAGTTCCCTGAAAAAGCATCTTGACAAGACGCTGGAACTTGCCGAAGAAATTCTGATGCGTCCTGCTTTTGATGAAAAGGATTTTGAAAGATTGAAAAAACAACAACTCGAAGGCATCAAAGCCAGCCAGAAAGACCCAGGCAGTATCGCCAACCAGGTGTACAACCGCTTGCTTTACGGCCCCGACCATATTTATTCGATCCCCAGAGATGGCGTGGAGCATTCAGTCAATAACTTCACCGTCGATGATGCGAAGATGTTTTATGAAAAAAATTACTCGCCATCTATTTCCGAACTGGTGATCGTGGGCGATGTTTCCAAAGATGAGATCATGCCCAAGCTCGGGTTTTTAAAATCCTGGAACAAAAAGGATGTAACGATCCCGGAACTGCCTCAACCTCCGGCAGTTGACAAAACAAAAATTTACCTCGTCGATAAGGTGGATGCGCCTCAATCCGAGATTCGTATCGGCTACATGACCGACCTGAAATACGACGCAACCGGCGAATATTTCAAAACCTATCTGATGAATTTCCCGCTGGGTGGCGCTTTCAACAGCAGGATCAACCTCAACCTCCGGGAAGATAAAGGCTGGACTTACGGCGCCAGGTGTTACTTCTCCGGCGACGATGATCCAGGCCCTTTCACCGCAAGCGCCGGCGTGAAAGCAGAAGCTACCGACAGCAGCGTCGTGGAGTTTATGAAAGAGATCAACAATTACAAAGTCAAAGGGATTACGCCCGACGAACTGGCTTTTATGAGAAGTTCCATCAGCCAGCGCGATGCAAGAAATTATGAAACGCCCTGGCAAAAAGCCGGTTTCCTCAGAAGGATCATCCATTACAACCTGCCGGCAACTTTCGTCGATGAACAAACAGCCATCATCAATTCCATCACCAAAGAAGAGATCGATGCCCTGGCTAAAAAACATCTCAAGGACGAAAACATGTACATCATGGTAGTCGGCGACGGTGCTTCCGTTCGCCCAAAACTAGAAAAGCTGGGCTATGAAGTAGTTGACCTGAATGTCACCGGCGAAATGTTGAGTTCCAAACCATAACCATTTTTTTGAACGATGCGAAAAAGCAAACCTTTGTGAAATACAGGGGTTTGCTTTTTCTGTTTTAAGGAACCTGCCGCTATTGAGCTTTTCAATCTTTGGTGATCTCGACATTTCCAATATCGAATGGTATATGCTGGAAATGGACGGATGAAAAAATTGTGTCAAAGTTGGTTGCTTGCGGTCATTTAATTGTATCCCCAACAAACACTTATTCAGAAAAAAGATAATTTCTTCCTTTAAAATAGTTTAAAATCTTTATTTTGGACGGACTTTGATTTTAAATCCGGATTTTGGATTTGATACATCTTTGCAATTGCCATCGATAAAAGGCCGAAATGAATAAATGATAGCAAGCAATATTCAAAGTTTTAACAAACAGATTTTATTTTGAAACTTTTAAAAACAACTTCACATGAAAACAACTCTACTTTCTTTAGTACTGTTTTTACCGATTTTTTTAAATGCTCAGATCACTTCCGAAGATTTCGAATCCTACAATGCCGGGGTTTTTGATCCTCAATGGGATCCGAATGACTGGGAAGCATGGTTCGCAGCGCCACAATCCCACGCGTATATTTCTACCGATCAGGCCAGTAGCGGAAACAATTCACTTTACATTCGAAACGATGGTTCTACAGTAACAGACATTGTTGGACTTTTTGGAACATTGAACACTGGAATTTACCAATTGACCTTTATGCAATACATTCCGGCAAACTTTGGTGCGTATTACAATTTACAACACAATTACACCTCTACTGTCGGAGACTGGGCTGCCGAATTTTATTTTGGCAACGCTGCGCTTGGCCAAGCCAGGGTTCGCACCAATGCCACTAATTTTCCCTTTGCCCCTATCCACGACCAATGGGTTGAAAATCGTTTTATTTTCAACTTTGCCACAGAACAAGCTGAATTTTATTACGACGGAGAGTTGATCCACACCTGGATAATACCCACAAATGTTGATGGAACTACACCTGCACTCAACCAGATCAACGCACTTAATCTTTATGCATCTTGCGAGGGCAATCCCTGTGTTTCTCAAGGCTATTATGACGACATCCTACTGGAAGAGATTCCAATCCCGGATTACGATATTTCATTGATCAATGTACAACGACCTACCGGTTATACGATCGTGCCAAACGGTCATGTTCAGCCATTTAGCTTTGGCGCGGAAGTTTTTAATATAGGTACGCAAACCGTCAATAATGTCGAAGTAACGGCTCATGTTTACGATGGTACCAACACATTGGTTCATACCGAAACAGTAGGAACCGTCGGCAGCCTGGCCTCCGGTGCTACCAGCAATTTTTCTTCCACCAGTACTTACACGCCTTCGGCCTCGGATATTTACCAGATAGAATATATTGCGTCCATGGACGAAACAGATGAAAACCCGGCCAATAATGGAATGGCAGGTGCAATTGATCTTACCATTTCCGATTCCTTGTACGCACGTGACGATGGTAATTACGATAATTGGGTAGGCATCACAGGTAGTACCAGTAATATCGGGCAAAACTTCGAGTTTCTAACCGATGCATCTATCATAGTGATTGCTTCCTCTTACGCAGTAGGGGCAATGGGCGACACGATCATTGGGCATATTTATTCTGCTGCCGGTAACGGCGCTCCGGACATCCTGATCGCAAGCTCTGAACCTTATGTGATCCAGGCTCCGGGAGGAGGCGTTGGTAATGAGGTCCACTTTGAGTTGGAATTCGTTTTACCCGTTGCATTGTCTGCCGGAAATTATGTATTCTGTGTTGAACAGCCCGGACTGACCAATATTGGTTTATCTACCAGCCAGGAAGTTTTTACACCGGGTACGACTTGGGGGTCGATAAACGGCGGTGCATGGGCCGGCTTAGAAGGTAGTAACATTTTTACAGCATTGAATATCCGGCCGATCCTCGATCTGACCATCAGCACGGAAGAACCTGCTTTTGTTCAAAAATTTGAATTGTCGCCAAACCCGACAAATGGAAAGGCAATTGTTGAAATCACGTTGGACACACAAAAAGATCTGACTATCGATGTTTTGAATATGCACGGACAAGTCGTTCGTTCGATCAGGGATCAAAATGTAGTCGATTCAAGGCAATATCCTTTGGATCTGACCAATCTGGTTAGCGGCGTTTATTTCGTTAAATTGACCATTGATGGTAAAACGACGAGCCGTAAACTGGTCCTTTCAAAATAAGCAAATCAATCCTTTCGGGCAACTCAAAATCCAGGGTTGCCCGAAAGGGTTTTTCTAAAAAATACTCCTTCCTATACAAGCCTGGCAGGGCTTTTTTCATATCTCGCAGAAAGCACAGAAAACCACAGAAATTTTTGATTCTTTCCCTTTCTGTGCCACGACTTTAGTCGGGGTGAGCTTTTTTTAATCTCTCACAGAATACACAAAAAAGTGTAAAGACCGCGTTGGTATTTGTAAAGTACTGCGAAATGATTGCAAAGCAGCTGATCAACTGAAATAACAATTACACTATACTACGCCCAGCCCTGTCTGCTTTGTTTGCGGGCAGGGCGTTTTTGTTTTACAGGCTGAGAGGTTAATAAAACGTTAATCCCGATTTGCCATCCAAACCATTATTGCCGGAGCAGCGGTCTTGGAGAATGAGTTTTAAATTAAAAACATAAACCTGAACTATGCAATTACACATTTCTTCGTTCGCCTTCTTTTGCGTCATTTTGTTGATCGCCTGTGCCAAATCAAAAAGTGTGGTCATCGAACCGCAGTTGCCGGCTACTTGTGGCCAGTCTATCGTTGTGGATGCAAAGCTTTACCAGAATGCTCCCGATGATCCATTCCAGTTCCAGAGCGCAAAGATAGATGGTAATTGTTTAAAATTAGTCGTACAATACGGTGGCGGATGCGAAAAGGTGACTTTTAAGCTCATTGATGCTTCCGTGATCCTGGAATCTTTTCCCGTTCAACGAAATCTTCGTTTATCGCTGGAAGACAACGACCATTGCGAAGCGCTGATCACCCATGAGTTGCAGTTTGATTTGACCCCCTTGCAGGTGGAAGGAATTGCTAAAATTGCATTCAATCTCCAGGGATTCCCCGAAAAACTGATTTACCAGTATTGACCTTTAGTTTTTCTTGAATATAAAAATTTGTTGCAGGCCTAAATCACTTGGCCTGCAATTTTTTTTTGGATCATCTCGACACCCCTCTGGTTATCAGTTTTATTTCGATGCCCGGCGAATCACCCAGTCCGTTGCCGTAAAATTCCATCCGGCTTTCTTCGATGCCGTTGTTTTTCAGGTAGTTGAATACTTCGCCGGCTCGGGCGCCATCTAGCGAAATTTCTTTGTTTCCTTTGTAAAATGGATTTTCTCCGGCGACGACGAAACCGTAAATTTCGATTTCAGCCTGAGGATATTCCTTCAACAGTACGGTCAGGTTATCGAGTTGTTTACTGGCTTTTGTGTCCAGTCGAATGGCATTTTTTGCAAAGGCAATATTTTCGGCTGTAAAAGTTTTCGGGAATGTGCTGTCGAAGGCTTTGAGGTGTTCAGCCATGAGGAATTCCATGGATCCGGGAATAAAACCCAGTTCTTCACCGCCTTTTCCAAAAGGTGTGGTATCCTGCACAACGGTATCGGTTGTGACGGGTTCAACGGGTGGCGTTGGTTTTTTGCAGCCGTCGCAACCCCTGAAGAATAACAAGGCCAGGATGATCAGCAATATTCCAATGATCAGCGGGATCAGCCAAACCGGAGATCCGCCTCCCGAACTGCTTTTCGTTGTCGTCTGTTGCGCGGCCAGGGCTGCCGCTACGGCTTTCGTTTTTTCTTCTGCTTCGGCGGCTTTTTTTCTGGCGGCTTCCTCTGCCTGTCGTTTCTCCAGTTCTCTGGCTTCACTCAATCTGCGTGCTTCTTCCGCCTGTTTTATCGCTTCCTGTTCGGCATGGAGGTTGGCGGCAGCCAATGCGGCCAGCTTGGCTTCTTCTGCTTTTTGCTTTTCCTTTGCCTGCTTTTTTTGTTGCTCTTCCGCTTCTTTCTGGCGGATCATCAGCGCCGACATCAACGCTCCGCCCACTACGGCAGCACCCACGCCGATCGGAGAGCTCTCCCCTTTGACAAGCTCATAATCTTCGAGCATTGCAGCCTCATCGTCGTAATAATCGCTGCGGGCAATTTCCTTGTTGTTGGCAGCTTTTAAAGTGTAATAATGTTGGTTGCCTTCGGAAAAGGTGTTCCAGCGTTCTTCAACCGGGCCGTTTTTAATGACAGACTGGATGCCTTCATCCCGCGATTTTGCGGTTTGGTAACCTTCCGAGCGAAGGAAAGTTTTTCCATCATTGTTGTTGAAAGCAAAATAATACTGGCCGGTTGCATCATCCTGAAAAGTATGGAAACCTTCACCGCCGACATAAGCTGCTATCGGCAGGTAGTTGTCGGTCTTGGGCGGTGGAACAGGAGTGGCTTGCACGACTCCGGCACACTGTACCAGCCGGACTACCGCGTCCATCTCCTTTTTTTTAGTATAAAAACCGCTGCTCTTCGCAAGGGTTTTTCCTTCGGCGCTTTTCAGCAAAAAATAATGCTTGCCGTTTTTTGCGACCTTTTTTTCATAATGCTTTTTATTCGGCGCAATTTCCAGGATGGCTTTGATCCCGTTTTCCAGTTCATCTTCTGTGGCAAAACCGCGTACATCGCCGTTGATCATCAACGAGTTGGCATGCTCATCCTTGAAAACGAAGTAATAGCGCTGATTGCTTTCATTGCGAAAGGTGTCAAAAGTCAGGTTGTTGCACAAATAAGGCTGATTTTCCCTGATGTAAGTCCTGCCTTCTTTTTCTTTTGAAGGATCCGGCTTGTCGGCAGAAGCGGGTTTGGGTTTTGCCGGCTCCGTTTCTCCGGAAGCTGAAAAAGGAGCTGCAGCGCTAAATTGCGCAATTGCCTGATCAGTTTCCTCCTCGGTTTTATAGCGGATACTCCTGCCTGTTTCCAGGCCGGCAGCGGATTTGAGGATAAAAAAGTGATTGCCTTCCCGATCCTTTCTTTTTTCATAATTATTTAAGTCAGCCGAGTTGTTGATGACTTCCCGGATGCCATTGAAGCAAAGATCCTTGTCGGCATACGATGGGCTGTTGAGCCTGACCTGGTTATCCTGCGAAAGAAATTGGAAATAATAGAGGTTGTCTTTTTTGCGTCTGAAAGCACGAAATTTCATTTTCGTTTGAGTTATTGGGCGGTAACTAAAATGAATTCAAATTTTTTCCAAGATAGATGATTTTTTAAAAAATCCTGATAAATTTTTGGGAAACACTTCTTTCCAGCATCCTTCTTGAGTTTCGCAATGCCTTAAAAGTCAATATATTGGAATAGCTTTTCGGGCGGTAATTGTGAGATTAAATATGCTCTAATCCTGGATCAGCAAAAAGGTAAGGCTGACCGATGATCTTACATTTTGCAATTGAACAAAATATTTCCCGCTTTTAAGGTGATTGACTTTTAACTGAATAATATTTTCACCCTTTTCCAGGTCGTGGACTTCGCTGGAAACAGAATTTCCCAGAACATCATAAACCGTGATTTTGGTACCAGGGCTTGCATCCGGCGTTTCGACCTTCAAGGTTAAAAGGTTGTTGCTATTGACAGGGTTTGGGTAGAGATCGAACATTTTTGGAAATGCAAAACATTTTGACTCCAGGTAAATAATGTCCGAATATTCGTAAAATCCTTCCGGATCGACGACCTTCAAGCGGAAGTAATAGCGGTTTTCGGCGCCTGAGTCATCAGTAAAGTTGTATCGATTCGAATCATTTGCTGTGATCTCTCCAATTTTTTCAAAACTGCTTCCATCCGTACTCCTTTCTATTTCAAAGTGAGAAAGGTTTTCTTCCTGGATCGTTGCCCAGGTTAAAATATAATTGCAATTGGTTTCAGACCCTTTAAAATATCGCAATTCCTCTGACAGCGGACAAAATTCTATATCGACTTCAAAAGTGACTTTGGCATTTTTC
>CAZKDA010000093.1:9734-17429 GCA_964551455.1 uncultured Saprospiraceae bacterium | reverse complement strand
GAAATAAAAAAGGTGTCCCGCTGATCGCGCTGATCCACGCAGAATGGATTTTTTTCCAACAGGATGTTCGTGCGTTTCACATAGTTAAAAAATGAAAAAACCGTTCGTAAAAAAAATAAAAACCAAACCCATGAGAGTGTTTAAAATAATTTCTCTGACCATCTTAATTTTTTGGTTTTCCGACTGTAAAAAGGAAGTGCAAAGAGCCGATGCTTTTGGCAATTTCGAAGCCAGCGCAACCATCGTCAGTGCCGAATCAAATGGGAAACTGTTGTTTTTAAAAATCGAAGAAGGACAAAACCTGGAGGAAGGAGCACTGGTCGCTTTGATCGACACCACCCAGCTTCATTTGCAAAAGATGCAATTACTGGCTACTTTGGGTACCTTGCCACAAAAAACAAAAGACGCTAGCCCCGACATCGCGGTTTTGGAAAACCAAAAAAGGAATGTCCTGCGCGAGATCGAACGCCTTAAAAAATTGTTGAAAGACAAAGCCGCCACGCCTAAGCAACTGGACGACCTGAACGGCGAGCTGGCTGTCATCAACCAGCGCATCGAAGCTGCAAAAAGCGTTGCCCAAATTGCCAACCGCGGCATCCTTTCCGAGCAGGAACCACTGAAAGCCCAACTCGCCATCATCGAGGAAAAAATCCGCAATTGTTATGTCAAAAACCCGGTTTCCGGTATCGTTTTGACAAAGCTGGCCGAGCCTGCGGAAATCGTTGGTTTCGGAACACCACTTTACAAAATCGCCAACCTCGACTTCATGGAATTGCGGGCTTACGTGAGCGGTCTTCAAGTTCAAAATATCCAGATCGGCCAAAATGTGAAAGCGCTCATCGACGCTTCGGAAAATGAATACCATAAATATCCAGGCGTAATAACCTGGATCGCTGAAAACGCAGAATTTACACCCAAAACCATCCAAACCAAAGAAGAAAGGGTCAACCTCGTTTACGCATTCAAAGTGCGGGTGCAAAATGATGGAAAACTAAAGATCGGCATGCCCGCAGAAGTGGTTTTCAATAATGCTACAAACGTTAACCGCAAAGAAAAAGAAGCAGATGGCAGCCATTAAAATCGAGCAACTGAGCAAAAGCTATGGCCAGCTAGAGGCTTTGAAACCCTTGTCGTTGCAGGTGGAAAAAGGAGAGCTATTTGGCCTGATCGGACCTGACGGCGCGGGAAAATCCACCTTGTTCAGGATATTGACTACGCTGCTGCTCCCGGATACAGGAACAGCGGAGGTAGCTGGTTTTGATGTGGTTAAAAACTACAAGGAAATCCGCAAAAGAGTAGGATACATGCCGGGCAGGTTTTCGCTTTACCAGGATTTGTCCGTTGAGGAAAATCTCAATTTTTTTGCAACCATTTTCGGAACAACGGTTAAGGAAAATTACGACCTGATCCGGGATATTTACGTTCAGATCGAACCTTTCAAAAAACGGCGTGCCGGAAAACTGTCCGGAGGCATGAAACAAAAACTGGCGCTCTGTTGTGCGTTGATCCACAAACCCGAAGTCCTTTTTTTAGATGAACCGACCACGGGAGTAGATGCCGTCAGCCGAAAGGAATTCTGGGAAATGTTGCAGCAGTTGAAAGCGACCGGCATCACGATTTTTGTGAGCACACCCTACATGGATGAAGCCGGTCTTTGCGAGCGGATCGCATTGATCCAGCTCGGTGAGATATTATCGGTGGATACTCCCGAAAAAATTGTAACCAATTTCCAAAAACAGCTCCTCATAGTGAAAAGCGACCAGTTTTACCCCTTGCTGAAAGCGCTGCGGAGTTATGAGATGACCGAGCAGGTTTTGCCCTTTGGCGATTTTTTACACCTCACGACTACAGAGCTCGTTGATGAAAATTTGCTGAAGTCATGGATCGAAGAACGGGGTTTTACAAACGTTGAAATACACGCCGGGAACCCCGGTATCGAAGATGTTTTTTTAGACCTGATGCAAACGCAAACCTCATGAAAACTCAACAAGAATACGTGATCGAAGCCAGAAACCTCAGCAAACAATTTGGCGACTTCAAAGCAGTGGATGCCATTAGTTTTGAGGTGAAAAGAGGCGAGATATTCGGCTTTCTCGGAGCCAATGGCGCCGGAAAAACTACGGCCATGCGGATGCTCACAGGTTTAAGCCGTCCGACCAGCGGGGAAGCCACGGTAGCTGGTTTCGATGTTTTCAAACAAGCGGAAATGATCAAAAAAAAGATCGGTTACATGAGCCAGCGATTCAGCTTGTACGAAGACCTGACGATCAGAGAAAACATCCGATTTTATGGCGGGATATACGGACTGAAAAGAATGGACATCCGGCAGAAAACAAGGCAGATTTTGGATTCACTGCAACTGAACGATGCAGCCAACCAACTGGTCGGCGCCATCCCATTGGGCTGGAAGCAAAAACTGGCGTTTTCCGTTTCGATGATCCACGACCCGGATATCGTTTTCCTGGATGAACCGACCGGTGGCGTCGATCCCGCAACGCGAAGGCATTTTTGGGAAATGATCTACGAAGCTGCTGATGTGGGGCGGACTGTTTTTGTTACCACGCACTATATGGACGAAGCCGAATATTGCGACCGCGTGTCGATCATGGTCGATGGAAAAATCGATGCACTCGACAGCCCTTCCCAACTCAAAAAAAGCTTTCAGGCCAAAAATATGGATGAAGTTTTTTTAAAACTGGCAAGAAGGTGAAGGAGAGTGAGAGTGAGAGTGGAGTGTGAACCGGATACAAAAACAAAAAAAAATGACTTTTCGAACCTTTCTGGCATTTGTAAAAAAGGAATATTTCCACATCCTGAGAGACAGGCGAACCCTGCTCATACTCTTTGGGATGCCCATTGTGCAGGTGATCATTTTTGGGTTTACCATTACAAATGAATTTAAAAACGCATCGGTGGCGGTGCTGGATCAATCGAAGGATCATCTCAGCAGGGAATTGATCGGTCATTTGGGCGCTTCGGGGCATTTCAGGCTGGTTGCCGATCTCAAAAATTATGATGAAATACACGATCATTTTGCAAAAGGAGCTATAAAAATGGCCATTGTCATTCCAAATGATTTTGCTACCAAATACGCTGATAACAATGTACAAATCCAACTGATCGCCGACGGCACGGAACCCAATTACGCCACAACCCTGGTGAATTATGCGACCTCGATGATCCTGGCTTTCCAGCAAAGGAAAAATGAATTGCTCCGGCCCCCTTACCGCGTAAATGTTGAAACCCACATGGTTTACAACCCCGAATTGAAAAGCGTTTACAACTTCGTTCCGGGGGTGATCGCCCTGATCCTGATGCTGATCTCCGCGATGATGACGGCGCTGACGATTGCCAGAGAAAAGGAACTTGGAACAATGGAATTGCTGCTGGTTTCGCCCTTGCCACCGATGCTGATCATTCTGGGAAAAGTAACTCCGTACATTTTGTTGTCATTCATCAATGCCGTGGTTATCCTGGTGATGGGCGTTTTTGTGTTTCAAATGCCGGTAGTTGGCAACCTGGCATTGCTGCTAGGAATTTGTATCCTGTTTGTTCTGACCTCGCTTTCGCTGGGCATCTTTATTTCCACAAAAGCAAACACCCAACAAACCGCTATGATGGTTTCCCTGATGGCATTGATGATGCCAACGATGCTGCTCTCCGGCTTTGTTTTTCCGGTGGAGAGCATGCCCCTGGTTTTACAGGTCATCAGCAAGGCGATCCCCGCTACCTATTTTATAGATATTTTAAAAAATGTGATGCTCAAAGGCACAGGCCTGGATTTCATCTGGTACGGCACTTCGGTACTGTTCGGCATGACCCTGTTTTTTTTGATCGTCAGTTGGAAAAACTTTAAGATCAGGCTTGAATAAAATAGTTCATGGTTCATAGTTCGAAGTTTGAAGTTTGAAGTTTTCAAACCCTAAACTACAAAACCACAAACCGTAAACTATAAACTACAAACCACTCAATGAGGATTCTACTTTACATCATCCAAAAAGAATTTTTACAGATATTCCGCAATAAAGCCATTTTGCCAATACTGACGGTGATCCCTATTGTGCAACTGATCCTGTTGTCTTTTGCGGCAACCAATGAGATCAAAAATGTCAACCTGACGATTGTGGATCAGGATCATTCGGAATACTCCAGATTGCTCATTAGTAAGATCAGGGCTTCTGAAAGGTTTACCCTCGTCAATGCTCCGCCGGATATAAAGGCCGCGGATAGAGACCTCCAAAGCAGTGTGGCAGATATTGTGCTGACCATTCCGGCTTTTTTTGAAAGGGATTTTTTGAAAAACAAGGGCGCCGGTCTCCAGGTGCTCGTCAATGCCATCAATGGCCAGGAAGCCACGGTGGGTTCGGCCTACCTCAGCAGGATCATTCAGTCGTTCAACCAGGAAATTCTCAAAGAAGCTAACCCGGTTTTTGCAGCCCGTCGCGTTACCATTCCAATCATCGATATCACACATTCCAACTGGTACAACCCGGAACTGGATTATAAGGTGTTTATGGTGCCGGGAATTTTGGGCGTTTTGGTCACCATCATTGTTTTGGTGTTGACGGCGATGAACGTGGTGAGAGAGCGGGAAATCGGAACCATTGAGCAGATCAATGTTACGCCGATCAAAAACTGGCAGTTCATTTTAGGAAAAATGCTCCCTTTTCTGTTGGTGGGTTTGGTTGACCTGTCGGTTGGCCTTGCTGTCGGAAAATTGATGTTCGACATTCCGATGGAGGGAAGCCTGGGGTTGGTGTTTCTTTATTGTGTGGTAAACGTATCAGCCATATTGGGCATAGGGCTGCTGATCTCTAATTTTGCGGACACGCAGCAACAAGCCATGTTCATTGCATGGTTTTTTATGATGATCTTCATTTTGATGAGCGGATTGTTTACGCCTGTGGAAAGTATGCCCCAATGGGCGCAGTGGATGACGGTTCCGAATCCCATGACCCATTTTGTTAGCGTGATGCGGCATGTGCTATTAAAAGGCAGCAATTTTTACGACGTGCAATACCATTTTGCGGTAACGGGTATTTTGGCTGTTGTTTTCAACGCTTTGGCGGTTTGGAGTTATACAAAACAAGAGTGACGGATTTTTAGAAAAAACGTACTCTCACAACATTGTAAAGAAAAGGAAAAAACAATTCAAAGTTCTGCGAAAATCAGCGGGCTACTTTTTTATTTCCCGCAGATTGCGCAGATTACGCAGATTACGGCAGAAAGAGAAAAACTCCCAAGTTCTGCGTAGATCAGCGAAATCAGCGGGACTTTTTTATTTCTCACTGAGATGGAAACCATGCAAAATTTTGCTTTTCGGGTATAAAAAATATATTGCCGGAAAGTTCTGAAAAAACAAAAAAGGCTGCCCGGATCGGACAGCCTTCTTTATTCATATTAAAAACAACAAGGAAAAGAATTCTCTAATTATTTCGCAATTACAAAATTGGTAGAAACATGATTGGAATTGTCTGAAATGATGATCGTGTAGATCCCGTTTTCAAATTTTGAAATATCGAGTGACCTGTAAGCTGCTTTGCTTGAAAGATCAACTGTTTCTGAATACAACAGCATACCCTGCATGTTGAAAATTTTGTATGTACCCTTGCGAGCGTCAAAACCGCTAAAGCGAACAGTGATTTCATCTGTTGCCATCGTCGGGAATGCAACTACCTGGGCAACTTCAACTTGATCCAATTCCACAAGTACGATGTCAGAG
The DNA here is from genome assembly GCA_964551455.1 of uncultured Saprospiraceae bacterium. Taxonomy (GTDB): domain Bacteria; phylum Bacteroidota; class Bacteroidia; order Chitinophagales; family Saprospiraceae; genus JAHDHW01. The sequence continues at coordinate 11,707 of CAZKDA010000093.1, read as the reverse complement.
TAAGAAAAAGCATTGGCAAAATCAACCTGCTTCAGGCGGTAGTAAGCCATCGCTACAGGGTTTTTGTCAACAAAATTATAGTAATTTTTCGCTGTGGTTGTTCCGTTTCCGGCAACTGTTGCCAAAGTTTCGAAGTGTCTTCCATCCACTGAACGCTCCACTTCAAAATGTTTGTTGTCCAATTCTGATGCAGTTGTCCAGGAAAGTACAACCGTCTGATTTTTAGCATCTTCCTTAGCTCTGAAGTCAGTGAGTTCAACCGGCAAAACAAAAAGGCATTCGGTTTCCAGGATGTTGATGTCGTCACAGTGGCTGCCGATGGCATTGTCGCGGATATCTGGTGAACCTGGAGCAGTTACAGCGTTGAGCGCTTTACAAACACCGACACAATCCGCCAAAGATTCATTTCTATAAACATCCAGGTTGTTTCCGATAGAAACCAGATTATCCAAACCGTTGAGATTAGGAAGATTCCGGTTGTTCAAAATATAAACAGAACCACCTACGGAAGTCAGTGAACTGAGCGCAGAAAGATCCATCAAATCTCGGTTTCCATCCAGTCGCATTGAATTTCCAATAGAAGTAATATTGTGAAGGCCGTTCAAATTGATAAGCGCATCGCAATCTTTGATGTTCAGTTCTCCGGAAAGTGCAGTCAGGCCGCTCAATTGGCTGATGTCGGTCAAGGCATCCATGCCTTTAATCTCAAGGTCGTGGCAAGTAGTCAGGTTTTGCAAACCATTAAAACTGGTCAGTGCGTGGCATTCATCAAACTGGAGTTCTCCGTTTACAGTAGTCAGGTTCGTCAACCCGGTAATGTCAACCAGGTTTGGGCACCACTCGATCAGAAGTTGGCCGTCGATAGTGATCAGTGATCTCAGGCTATCGAGGTTGGTAATAGTGCTGCCCTTCACTCTGACGGTGATACCAGCAGGAATGGTAGTACAACCCGGATAGTTTGCGCGAAAGTTGTCAACCTCTGTTTGTGTTTCCAGGCTGATGTTTTGGGTTGGGCAGGTAGCATTAGCAAATGTGCTGAATAAAGTAGCAATAGCTACAATGGAAATGGTTAAAAATTTCATTGTAAGTTTCCTTTTTTGGTGAAAAAATGCAGGGGGAGAAAATCGTTAACGAGGGATATTTAATCTGAACAGGGGATAAAAGCCGTTGCGGAAATAAAAATAGGAGAGGAAAAAATTATAGACACAAAGTTAAGGCAATTTCAGTTCCCGGAAATACCGCGAAAAGTGTAATTATCAAATAATTAAAATGAATATGTGTTGAAAGGTTTTAAACGCAAAAGCCTATAAATTAAAGCAAAAATGCTCAAAAAGGATGTCTTGTAAAAAGATATAACCCTGTAGTGATTTGCAACGGAAGTGAAATATTCATCAAATGCTCGCTAAGTGCTACAACACTTAGCGCGGATAAGCAGCTAGTCTCTTGACTAGCGAAACTTCGTTTTACAAAAATCATTGTTTTGCTTTTTACTTCGGTTGGCTTCGGCCTGTCACTGCCTGTCACTGCCTGCCACGCAAACGGCGTGGCCCATAGCGTGGTTGAAGCTCTGAAGAACTTACCGGGCAGTAAGACTTTACGACAGCGGGGGGAGTTGGGGAGGTGATGCCCTACCCTGCCGATCATTGATTCAAATCATCCAAAAATCTTTTGGCTCCTCGTTTTTTGATTTGCTTTTCCAGAGCCATAGTTTCGCTTTTTGTTTCGAATTCTTTTTCGAATACTACTATCCAATCATTAGTTTTTGCCGTGAAGCCTTTATGATGGTTCAGATGATAAGCTAATCTGTCCCGTATTGACAGGGAAGTATATCCAGTGTAATACTTATTGATGGATTTTGAAAAGAGGATGTACGTTCTGTGTGTCATAAACAAAAAAAGCCAGCAATTTTTGCTGGCTTAATGTCGGGGCGGCCCCGATTTAATCGGGGCGACCCTCACGCCAGAGGCGTGATG
>CAZKDA010000093.1:0-9634 GCA_964551455.1 uncultured Saprospiraceae bacterium | reverse complement strand
CGCTAAATCATAGAAAAAAAAAGCCAGCAAATTTTGCTGGCTTAATGTCGGGGCGCCCCCGATTTAATCGGGGCGACCCTCACGCCAGAGGCGTGATGCGCTAAATCATAGAAAAAAAAAGCCAGCAAATTTTGCTGGCTTAATGTCGGGGCGGCAGGATTCGAACCTGCGACCCTCTGCTCCCAAAGCAGATACGCTAACCGGACTGCGCTACGCCCCGAAAAAAATTTATATTTTGAATCAAGTATTCCTTTTAATACTCTTGGCGTGAGAACCTGCGGCACTCACGCCAGGGGCGTGATACGCTAACCGATCCCGCTGAAGCGGGACTACGCCCCGAAAAAATTCTGATAATTCGTAAAAGTAACTTGTTACTCCCGGTTGGCGGTGGAGGCGGGATTCGAACCCGCGGTACCTGTTTCCAAGTACGTCGGTTTAGCAAACCGGTGGTTTCAGCCACTCACCCACTCCACCTTTGCAGAGATTATGCCATTACCTTTCCGTTTAGGCGGGTCAAAGATATACATCCTTTATCCAAAAATCAAGAAGATTTTACATTTAATTTTAGAAACGGTTTTCTTTCCAAAGAACAAGATTTTGACACAAAAAATTTAATTTGATTTAACTACGGATAGGATATTTATTGATGAAAAATGTAACTTTACGCCGGTTTTTTAAAAACGCCCAAAGAGACTGTAGCTCAGTTGGTTTAGAGCATTACCTTGACAGGGTAGGGGTCGGGGGTTCGAATCCCTCCAGTCTCACTTCCGCATCTTCCAATCCTTTCATTTTCATCTTATTAGGTTAAATCGAAGTTAATTACTGTTCGCGAAATAGCAGCAGCGTAAACTTCTGCGATTCATTATACCAGAATCATTTTCCATTTTCGTTTAAGAAACATTCTGATTTTTTTGAATCCATAAAAACCTGTAAAATGCGTTTGATAAACCTGTTTTCAATCCTGGTTCTTTTTGTGCTGTCCTACAGTTCGTGCAACAAAGACAAAGAAATAATCCCTTTTAATCCACCCGTCGGAGATTTTATCATTACCATTCAAGACCAGTTTGTTGCCCCGCCTTCAAGGGTATCCGTATTTTTTAAGGTCGAAACCAAAAATGGAAAACCGGTCTCCGGCCTCACAGAGGAAAATTTTGTCATTTATGAAAAAGGAAGAAATGACGACGAACCCAGGTTGATCAGCCAGGATGAGGCAAGCCGCATTATTTCCGACAACAGTGTTGTTTTTCAAAATAAATCAATCCTCTTGCTCGACTTGAGCGGCAGTGTGCTCAACAACAGCCTCGACGCCTTAAAAACCGGCGCTAATGAATTTGTCGAAAACGTTCTCGGAAACGAGGGAAACACATCCACCTCGATCGGTATTTGGTGGTTTGATGGAAAAGATGCCATCCACAACCTGATCGATTTTACCAATAATAAAGATGACTTGCAAGCTGCGATCAACAGTATAGACCCCAGCTTGCCGAATGACAGTTCCACCGATCTTTTCGGCGCTGTTTTGAAGAGTACCGAACTGGCAAAAGTACAGCTTCAGGAAAGCCAGTCGCAAGGGGTTTTGGCAGCGGTGTCGATCATCGTTTTTACAGATGGCACCGACCAGGCCGCGCGGTATAGCCGCGAAGAAGCCTACGCCGCCGTCGATAATGCTCCGAAAGAGATCAATTATTACACGATCGGCTTGGGCAATGAAATCGACGAAACCGTTTTGAAAAGGATCGGAAAAACCAGCCATGTCTTTGCCTCCGACATTTCGGCGCTCCAGGCAAAATTTGAAGAGATCGCCCAGTTGGTTCACGATGCCGCTAACTCATTTTACCTGTTTGAATATTGTACACCAAAACGCAATGGAAGCGGTATCAACGAGTTGCATATCGTGGTGCAAAAGGATAAAAAAGAAGGTACAAAAATCACGACCTTTGATGCTACCGGATTTACCAACGATTGCGATCTTCATTAAACTGTAATTTCCGAAGTGAAAAGGCGAGCGAGATTTTCGTTCGCCTTTTTATTTTGAACCTAAACTAATTTTTGAATTGTTTAAAAATTTCTACATTTGCGCTACCAAAAAAAGTTTGGCCAAGAAGGTTTTCGATTGAGCATTAGACACGATTTTGAATAATAAAGAATCGTACACATCGGGATGTGGCGCAGTCCGGTAGCGTATCCCGACCCGTCGGGATGGTCGCGAAGTTGTTAACTGGGCAAAATGGAGAATTGAATGTTATGGAGTAAAATACTCATCGGGATGTGGCGCAGTCCGGTAGCGTATCCCGACCCGTCGGGATGGTCGCGAAGTTGTTAACTGGGCAAAATGGAGAATTGAATGTTATGGAGTAAAATACACATCGGGATGTGGCGCAGTCCGGTAGCGCACTCGGCTGGGGGCCGAGTGGTCGCAGGTTCAAATCCTGTCATCCCGACCACTTTAATCTTGAATTTAAAAGTGACAGTATTTTGGGGAAACTTAATTTGTAGAAATGCCAGAAAAGCGCATCCCGACGCGTCGGGATGGTCGCCCCGATTTAATCGAGGGTCATCCCGACCACTTTAATTTCAAAAATATGTACTGGGTATATATCCTGGAATCTCAAGTGGACGGTCGTTTTTACATCGGATACACCGCGAACTTAACAGATCGTCTGTCGAGGCATAATTCCGGATATGAAAGATATACCAAAAAATACATTCCCTGGGAGATGATTTTTTATACATCTTTCGATACCAGAAGTGAGGCATTGAAATTGGAAAAAAAGCTTAAATCGTTCAAAAACAGAACTTATCTAAAGAGATGGATTTTGGAAAATTAGATTTGAAGAAATGCTCGGAAAGCGTATCCCGACGCGTCGGGATGGTCGCCCCGATTTAATCAGGGGTCATCCCCACAAAAGCTTCCATTTTAGGAGGTTTTTCTGAAAGACAAAAAAGCCGCTCAACTCGTGAAGTTGAGCGGCTTTTTATTTTAAGGCTTTTTTGTAACTATTCCTTACTGCGTCAAAATCATTTTGCCGGTCAGTATGGTTTCATTGGTTTGCAACCGGTAATAATACAATCCATTTCCACCCAGATCAGCCGCAAGGATGTTGACTTCGTTGTACCCTTCTGTAAATCCTTCATATTGTCTGACCAGTCTGCCCTTGCTATCAAAAACCGATAGCCTTGCAGCGGTTGCATCAACCAAATAAAACGGGACAACCGTGGAAATCTTAAATGGATTGGGCTGATTTTGCAACAACTGTGTCACTTTATCCCGTGCCAGGGCTTCCCGTATTATCTCAGCCTCCGGTACTTGATCACCTCCTGTAATGGAATTGGGTGAAGGGTTTTGTACGGCTCTATTCCATGAATAGGAGTTGTTAGAAGGGTTCATATCTCCCAAAATGGGCTGAACCACCATTTGGCTTACAATCACTGTTCCCGGAGGTAAGCTCGCTGGAACTTGCAACGTAAAATTGACAAATTCGCATTCGAAATATGAAAGGTCTTCAAAATCCCAGGTGGCGGTAAACGTAGCCGGATCGTAACTGGTAGCGCCCGCAGCATTGGGGTCGAAACCCGTAAGCGCCGGATCATGCGTAAAAACCAGCGTACCGCCTATGGTTTGGAATCCATAGTTGCAATAAGTAATCTGGTAATATTGTAACTGGCCGGGTTGTGCAATACTCGAATTTCCAAAGCCGTAGAGTTCGAAATTTCCCAGGATATCCAAAAAGAAATTGTTTCCGTTCGAGCCGGGGCCTCCGGGATCAATGCTCACTTCGATCATCCCATCATCCGGACAGATCACCTCGTAAGGGCTGACCGGCAGGGCTTTCAACGTGTAATCTCCCGCAGGAACAAGAAATTCATAATAACCGTCCATATCCGTGGTTGTGAAAATATCATCGGGCAGCAATTGAACCGTCACCTCCCCCAATCCAATCACATCGCCATCGGGGTCACAGGCTAAAGTTGCATCATCGTTATAAACATATCCTGAAATCACGGTGAGGCATCCGGGATCCTGCAATACTTCTACCGTTTTCTCTTCTTCACAATTTCCTTCTGAAGAGCTGACCGTTACAGAATATGTTCCGGGAGCCAGGCCGCTTATCGTGGAAGTGTTACCACCGTTGTTCCATTCAAAAACAGGATTGTTAATGCCACTGGTCGTTACGGTAGCAGTGCCATCGTCGTTGCCGCAGGAAGCATCTGTGGAGGAAATTGTAACATCCACTCCCCCTTCGATTACTGCAATTCCCGCAGTTGATGTACAGCCCCCCGTCGTTTCAGTCATCAATACTTCATAAATGCCGCCCTGACTGACCAGAACGCTCGATCCTTGCTGACCAACGATATTTCCATTGGAAGTGCTCCACGCCACATCGACATCATCCGGGCTTACTACTTCAAAGTCGAGGAGCAAAGGATCTCCATTGAAACAATTGAAATACTGCGGAGAAGGGTAATCAGCCTCCGGATAAATTCTTTCATCGATCACTTCAATGGTGGTCTCGGAGGTACAACCATTGGTTCCGGTTGCCACCACTATATAGTTTCCAGGTTCCAGCGCTTCGGCGTCCATGCCCAGCGATTGCCCCTGGTTGTCAAACCATTCGAAGGTCACACCCGGATCATTTGAAGTGGCTTCCAGGGTAACGGTTTCCACACAACTTTGCTGTGAAATATCCTGTGCGTTCAGATCGGGTTGCGCCACATCTTCGCTCACCTCAACCGAATCCGTGGCTGTGCAACCGTTTGCGCTGGAAACTGTCAGCGTATAGGTTCCGGCTGCATCCACGGTTGGTGTCAGCGTAGTTTCGCCATCAACGATATTTCCGTCGAGGGTTGTCCAGAGGTAGGTCACTCCGTTTTGAGACTGGCTGCCATCCAGTTGCACGGAAGTGTTATTACAATCCAAAACCTGTGAAGGGCCGGCGTTTGCTGTAGTTTCAAAAACAACCGCTTCGTCAGTATCTTCGCAGCCAAACTGATCCGTGATGGTCAGCAGATAAGTTCCGGGTGCGGTGATCGTAGGAAATAACGTGTTCCCACCATCCGCGATCTGGCCGTCAATGGTTGTCCAGGCTATGGTTGCATTGGGTGGATATTCCGAACTACCTCCATCCAAAACCAAAAGGTTTGTCTGACAATCAAAATATTGATCGCCGCCTGCATCAGCTATGATCGTGGAAGTACTGGAAACGCCGATCTCGACGGTTTGATAATCAAAACATCCGCTGGCGTCCGCTATAGTCACGGAATACGTTCCCGGCGACAGATTGAAAAGCTCAGGAACGGTAGCGCCGTTGCTCCATTCAAAGGTATAAGGCAGTGTGCCATCGAAAACTTCCACAAGGGCATAGCCGTCATTGGAGCTGTTGCAGGAAGCATCCACAACCGTTACCTCCGAGCTGATCGGGCTGATCGCAGTCACTTCCGTACAAATCGTTTTTACACAACCATTCAAGGGATTGGTGATCTCAACACAATAAGTGCCGGGACCTAAGATGGAAATATTTTGAAAATCGGGATTGGAAAGGATCACGCCGTTTTGGGTTGTCCAGTTGAAAAAATAGAGGTTGAAAGGGCCGGAAGCAAAGACATTCAGCGTTCCGACTCCGTTGAGATTGCAATCCAGTTGGAGGTCTCCGTAGATAACGGCCCCCACCGGCTCATTGTCAACCGAAATCTGGACACTCACAGTTTTGCTGCAACCATTCTCACCCGTAACGGTCAGTTCGTACAATCCACCGGCAATGGCGAGTATTTCCTGCTCGTTGGAGATTGGATTCCCGTCCAGGAACCATTCAAAAACAGGATTTGTGGCATTGGTGTTGGCTTTTAATTCCAGGTAACCGTTGCAGGTGATCACGTGTCCGTCGGATTCGATCTCTACCGTTGGCGGATGAGTATCGTTCAACACGATCACTGTTTTAAAACTCATACAACCCAGTCTGACGATAACCAACTGGTAAGTACCGGGAGCATCGACAACAGGCGTCAGCGTATTCCCTCCCGAAACGATATTTCCGTTGAAAGTTGTCCATTGGATATGTGCGTCCGGGCCGTTGTAAGACTCGGAAGCGTCTATCGTCAATTGCGGGTTGTTGCAATCCAGCGTGAGCACCGGTTCTGAGATCACGGTCATTTCCGGGTAAACCACCATATCATCGGAACCAAAGCAACCGTTCGTGAGGTCGATCACCGTAAGCGTATAAGTTCCGGGCATATTGACAGTGGGAGTAAGGGTATTGCCCCCGGAAAGGATATTTCCATTGCTCGTTGACCAAACATAGCCCAGATTGTTGCCCATCGCTCCGGGCGCATTGAGTTGTAAGGTAAACAGACACTGGATATGGCGGTTCGGCCCGGCATCCACGTTCAGCGGTTCCTGAACATAGATCACTTCCACAACAACTTCCGTAACACAACCATTTCCCGTTTCAACAGTCAGATAATAATCGCCGGTTTCATCGACTTCAATTTCAGGTGATGTGGAATAAAAACCGCCCGGCCCCGTCCATTCGTAAGTGACATCGGGATGGCTCGTGGACGCAATGATGGTGTTGGACAAATTATTACAGGTCAGTGGGTCATTGCCGGAGATGCTCACTTCCGGGCCGTCCGGATTGCCAAACACTTCGGTACTTGCCGTTGCGGAGCAGCCCTGCGGCGAGGTGACGGTGACGGTATAAATGCCGGGCAAACCGATTTCAGGGGCCTGTACATTTTCGTTGCCCGGATGGATATCCGGCCCTTCCCAGAAATAGCTTGAGTTGGGTACCGACGACGAAGCCAGCAAAAATGCGGTGTTGTGGATACAATCCAGCGGCCCGGTATTCCCGATGATGATCTGAGGCTGGGAAGCCGGCAGCACTTCCAATTGTATCGTAACCGTGCTGTCGCAGCCCAAAGAAGTTACAAACTCAAATTCATAAGCCCCGCTTTCGCATAATTCCGTGCCGTTGTAGTCAAAGCACTCGCCCTGACAAATTCCTTCGTTCAGCACGGTTTCCAGGCGGGGCAAAACGGTCAGGTCCACAAAATAAACCGTAGTATCTCCCCCATTGGCTACTTCAACGACGAACACTCCGCTCTGGCAAAAATCGGTGTTGTTGATCTCGATACACTCTCCATGACAAACAGTTTCCACGATCAGGAGCGTGTCGTTTGTAACCATAGCATAAGTCATACTTCCACAATAGAAAAACAGTGAAGCCAGTAAAACTAACTTTTTCATAGTTTCGGTTTTTTAGATGATAAATAAAACGATACAATAGCCCTAAGGGCCGCAAAAGACGGGTATGGTTAAACGGTATTGGGAAGTATGATTAGGTATGTGTGAAAATATATAAACGACGGGGTGCCGGCGTTCATGGGCAATCAGGGTATAAACCCGTATTCGGGCTAAAATTAGAAAACATCTTTCTTTTATTATAAAATTTTGAATAGAAAATAAAAAATAAACCTTGCCCCCGGGTTGCAACCAGGATCGTACCAGCGAACCCGCCTGCCTGATGTGTATCCGTCAGACAGGCATCGGGCAGGTTTATTCGCAGAAAATATCGCTGAGTTTTCATTCGGCGAATAAATTAACCGGATTACCAAATTTTCAAACAATCAAATTACCAATCAATTTTAATTGCAATCTTTCCCGCTAAAAAGTGCGCAACTCCTCTCAAACACCTTTAAAACAAAGAAAAACAACCTCCCTATCATTTGAAACCGCCGGATTCCACGCAAATTTTCACTTTTTACAACAATATAATTTACAGGTTTTATTTTCGGCGTCCTGCCATTTGCACTGAAAAAAACTCAAATTCAAAATATTATTCTGGTACAAAAAAAATTATTTGAAATCGAGCCAATTTTAGCTTCATTTTCGATCCGTTTCTATAAAAAACAAGACAAAAATCGAATGAAAATAAGCCCACAGAATAAAATTTTGAAATAAATTATCAACAATAAAACCGACAAAAAAATACTTAGACTGTTTCCTGTTAGTATATCAAATAATCCAGTAATTACAGGCATTTATCAATGTAAAATATATGTTTTTTATCATGCAAAAAAATACCATTTTCGCGGTATTTCCTGCGTTCGTTTTTGGTTTAATTTTGCATTTGAAATCACAAAATTTCCATTCCCCGATTTTTGAATCTCTCCCCGGCATTTTTTTTAACCTAAAAAGGAAACTTACAATGAAAAATTTTTTTCCCGGTCTTTTGACCATCGTCACGCTTTTTATTTCCACTACAATTTTTGCACAATTCACTACCGGTGAATACCGCTCACGCCAATCCGGCGACTGGAATGTGCCCGGCCCTAATGGCACCTGGGAACAATACGACGGGGCCGATTGGATCACCCAAACGCCATCTGATGGTTTTCCGGTAGTGGCGGGTACATCAACCGGCAGCCGAACACCTAGTTCCAGTTCGCATTCAATTAACTTACCATCAGGTATTGAATCTGGAGAGCTTTTACTTGTCATCTTTTCCGCTGATGGCAATTCAACAGTAACTGTTAATACAGATCCAAGCGGCAACAATTGGACAAAATTAGGACAGGGAAATGAAGGATCCGTTGTAGGAGCAATATTCTGGAAAATTGCAGAAGGTGGAGATGCTTTGACTTTAACAACAAATAATAATGAACAAAGTACTCACATCTGTTACAGGATACAGAATGCTATCTCCGTCACAGGTTCCTCCACAACAGGAGGGAGTGGCAATGCAAACCCTCCAAACCATTCGCCCGGAAATGGAAAATACCTTTGGATAGTTACAAATTCAAAAGATGAAGGTGGAACTCAATCATCCCCTCCTTCGGGATTTGGTGATCTCATTTCACGGTCAGGAGGAGATAATAATGCAGGCACCACTACGGCACTTCAATTTTTGGAAGCCACATCACTTGATCCTGGTAATTTTAGCGGTGGCTCCAACCAAGATTGGGTAAGCTTTACATTGGCTGTAGAAGGAGAAGTAGTTTTCACCCCCATCTCCTACCCGCAGGGGGTGGAGATGTTTCCGGTAGTGGCAGGAACGACTACCAGCGTTCAAAATGACAGAGTAACCTCCCACACGGTATCTTTGCCTTCGGGCATTCAAAGTGGCGACCTTTTATTGGTCTTATGGGCAGATCCCACAGACAATGCGGCATCGACAGTTTCTATCCCTTCTGGCTGGAACACTTTATACAATGATGCTTCTAACAATAACGTTAGGGCGCTCGCCCTTTACCGTGTGGCTGATGGCTCAGAGGAGGCTTCTATAAATTTAACTACGAGCACAGATTCACGCAGTGCTCACAACTCCTACCGAATTTCTGCTGGCACGTACCAAGGCATTCCGGTTGCCGGAACAATAGCAACAAGTTCAAGTACCTCTCCAGACCCACCCGATCTATCATCAGGATTTGGTGCTACTAAGACGCTATGGATAGCAGCTTCACATTCTAACAGATCAACTAGCACATCTGTACCAAATGATTATACGAATCTTGAAGCCATTGTAACTACCGGTTCAACAAATACAAGTTTTAATTCGACCATGGCGACGGCAAGAAGACAAACTGAGACGGCTTCCGAAAACCCAGGTACATTTAGCATTTCGACAAACACTAACTGGGC
>CAZKDA010000092.1:15457-17521 GCA_964551455.1 uncultured Saprospiraceae bacterium | reverse complement strand
GTAGCGGTGGTTGCTGCCGGGGATGCCGTTGACCAGCGCTTCTTTTCCACCGTTGCCGTAAGCAGGGTGGGGGAGGCTGGCAAGCTCGATGGGTTTGCCGGCTGCTTTGTGGAGCCTGATCACGAATTTTGCGACATTGCCGATCTGGATGCCGTTGTTATGCGTAGCTGCTATGACAATGGTGTCCTTATTGATCGGGATCGGATTTTTATAAACGGTCTTTTTATCGGCGCCGCCGATGGTCATGTATTGTATTTCGTAATTTCCGGCCTTTACATTCAGGTGTAGCAACAATCCTGCGTTACTCCCGGTGGTAGTGCCTTCCACATCCAAAATATGGTTGGCGTAGTTGACTTTCAGAGTATTCAGGCGGTTGAAATGGTAAACGAGGCGTTGTGCAAAATCCTGGAACCTGCGCTCGTTCTGCGGCGTCCATCCCACCTCCGCCAGCGCAATGGCTCGCGGGAAAGCCATGTACTCGGCATGCTCCGGCGTAGCGATGTATTCCGTCCAGACATTGCCCTGAACACCCAGTATATGGCCGGTTTCATAATCTTCCAGTTCTTCCGGCACGGGATCGAAAGCATACACTTTTTCCAATGGTAAATAACCGCCGATGGCCAGCGGCTCTTCTTCGGAAGTCGATTGGTAGTAATCCAGGTAGCAATGCGAAGTGGGTGTCATGATCGCGTTGTGTCCCTGCCGTGCTGCCGCGATGCCTCCTTCGGTTCCACGCCACGACATGATCGTCGCGTTCGGAGCGATGCCGCCTTCGAGGATTTCATCCCAGCCAATGATCTTGCGGCCATTTTCATTGAGGAATTGTTCTATCCGCGATATGAAATAGCTTTGCAACTCGTTTTCGTCTTCCAGTTCTTCCCGGAGCATCAGGCGCCTGCAAAATTCGCTGTTTTTCCAGGCAGCTTTCGGGCATTCGTCACCGCCAATGTGGATGTATTCGGAGGGGAATAAGTCCATCACTTCGATCAGCACATTTTCTAAAAACTCAAAAGTCTCCTCTTTCGGGCAAAGGACATCTTTGAAAACGCCCCAGGTGGTTTGCACCCTGAACGGCCCTTTTGAACAACCTAGCTCAGGATAAGCCGCCAGCACTGCACTGGAATGGCCGGGCATTTCGATTTCGGGGATGATGGTGATGAAGCGGTCCGCGGCGTATTTTACAATATCCTTTACCTCTTCCTGGGTGTAATAGCCGCCATAGCGTTTGCCATCGAAACGGGGTGGTTTTTCGCTGGCATGGCCGATCACCGTTTCATCGCGATAGGCAGCGACCTGTTGCAATTTCGGGTATTGCATGATCTCGATGCGCCAGCCCTGATCGTCGGTGAGGTGCCAGTGGAAGCGGTTTTGTTTGTGCATCGCCAGCAGGTCGATGTATTTTTTTATAAAACTGACCGGGAAAATATGCCGCGCAACGTCCAGGTGCATCCCGCGATAGGCAAACCGCGGCTCGTCGATGATCTCAACGCAGTTTACCGTAAATTGCCTGGCTCTGTTCACGGGGCTGAAAACCGCCGGAGGCATCAGTTGCAGCAAGGTCTGAACCCCGTAAAAAGCGCCTGCTCCCGTGCTGGCCGAAATGACGATCTCCGATTTGGAAACCTTCAGGCGATAACCTTCTTCGTTGGCGATCTCCGGATCAGGGCGGAATATGATGGCATTTTTGCTTTTTCCGGCAGCGCTCACCGGCAATCGCAGGTCGCTTCCTTTTTGTATAAATTCACTCAGATAGTCCGCAGCTTTCCACAAGCTCGCATCCTGGCTTTCCACCAGGATCCGCGTATCGGCATTGATCCTGAACCTGCCTTTTTTGGGAAACAACTTCGCTGGCTTCGGAATGATTTGATATTGGTTTTCGGCGCCCGACGACATGTTCGCCGGATTTTGACAGCCGCCGGCTACCATCAGCATGAAAAACGTAGTTAATAAAAATATTTGCTTCATTTCAGAACGTTGGCATTTTTTCGGGGGCAAAAGTACTCAATTTCTTTGGGTTAATGATGGATTTGCTAATGTGCTGATTTGCTAATGTGCTAATGTGCT
>CAZKDA010000092.1:12872-15357 GCA_964551455.1 uncultured Saprospiraceae bacterium | reverse complement strand
TTTGGGTTAATGATGGATTTGCTAATGTGCTGATTTGCTAATGTGCTAATGTGCTAATGTGTTAATTTAAAAAGTTGCTGGTTGCTAATAACTTAATAACTTAATCAACCTAATAACTCAATCAACTCAATCAACCCATCACCCAATCATTTCAACAACGTAATATCCCCTTTGAAAACGATCGTCCTGCCATCGGTATATTCGATTTCGATCAGGTAAACGAAAACGTCGGGGTTCAACCGCTTTCCGTTGAATTCTCCGTTCCAACCAAAAAACCGATCATTCGGAGGGATGTTTGCCACACTATAAACCAACTCACCCCAGCGGCTGAAAATGCTGAATTGTTTGATAACAGAAACATTCGATCCTGCAAATACAAGGAACTCATCGTTGACGCCATCGCCGTTCGGGCTGAACGCCGAGGGGATGAACACGTTTCGGCTTTTCTTTACAGAAATAATGATCTCATCACTGGCAGTGCAACCGAGCGAATCCGTAACAACGAGGGTGTAACTGGTCGTCTCCAATGGACTTGCAAAAGGATCGAGGCAATCCAGGCAACTCAGACTCTCTCCGGGTTGCCAAAATATGGATGCCACATCGAAGTTCACAATGGCATCGAGCTGTACGCTGTCTCCCAATGCGATCTCCTGATCTTCACCAAGACTGAGAAAAGGCTGCACGGGTTCCTGGATCACGATGCTTTCATTGATGGAGCATCCGTTTCCATCGCGAATGATGAGTTGATGGCTGCCGGAAGGTAGAAATGGCACTTCGACCGGCAGATTCAGGATCGGCGTAAAAATCTGTCCGTTCAGGGAATATTCGTAGCCTGGAACTCCGCCGCTTATGTCTTCGATGATGATACTTCCGTTCAAAAAACTGATACAATCGGGTGAAACCGTTTCAACGACGGTTTCCAATGCAAAAGGTTGATCCAGCAAAACACTGGCTTCTGTGGTACATCCCGCCGCATCGATTACTGTGACCGTGTAAGTTCCGGCCATCAAATCGGAAGGCGCAGAACCAGTGGCGCCATGACTCCAAAGGTATGTAAAAGGCGCTGTTCCCGACAAGTGGATCACTTCAACGGCGCCATCGCCGGCATTAAAACAACTGACCGCGTAACCCTGAAAATTACTCAGGATTTCAATATCCGCTTCAATAGGATTGACCGCTATGGTTATGGAACTTGCCGGTAGCGAAGGAGCACATGGAATGCCGTTTCCGACAACGCTGATCAGGGTGTAGGTCGTTGCAACATCTGGGAAAACCGTGATCGTATTCCCGTCGGATATTCCGTTCAAAGGTATAGCGGGGTTAATCCCGTCTGTGTAGATCACATCATAAGTACTTGCCCCGCTGAGATGGAAGGTAATATTTGCAGGCTGGCCATTGCATACGCTAGTCGGTCCGCTGATAGTTCCCAAAACGGGTTCATAAAAATCAAGCGCCACGGAAACGATGCTATCGCAGCCATTGGCGGCTCCCCCCTGGATGATCTCCATCCCGGAAGGATTGTCGAAATCGTAAACCGTTCCGTTGATAATAACCTGTTCTTCCTCACAAAGCGTTTCGTTGTAATCAGAAGTTGGGTTTGTCAAAATATTCAAATCAACTTCAACAATGCCGGAGCTGCAAATTCCATTATCAGCAATTGCATAAATTATGGTCGCAGCGGAAGTATAAGGCGAAACAAGGGGAATCGTTGCGGCAGCATCTTCAAACCAATTGACGGCATCGCCGGAACCGCCGTTGACAACTGTTTCCAAGCCGGTCAGATCAAACGTAGCCATTCCGTTTCCATCATCGCAGGCATAGGCAGAGGAAGGAAAAGCCTCCGGAGCGCTCAATACATCCAGGTCTATCGAAACGACTTCGGAATCACAGTTTCCATCATTTACAATGGCGAAAATGGTAGTCGAAGGCGCGGAATACGGCGAAGATACCGGGATCGTGGCATTGGCATCTTCAAACCAACTCACCGTATTGTTAGTGCCGTCATTTACGATAGATTCCAGTGTGCTTAAATCAAATACAGCGGTTCCGTTTCCTTCGTCACATGCCTGGGTTGAAGCGTCATTTGCGGTTGGATTATTTAAAACTGTAAGTTGAACGCCAACCATTTGTGAAATACAATTGTCCATTGAAACATTTGCATAAACTGTAGTTGACGAAGTTAGATAGGGAGAACTGATCGGGATGGTGCCCACAAGGTTCTGATACCAGTTGACAATATTTGAAGTACCCGCGTTGACCGTATTTTCCAGCGCCGTCAAATCAAAGGTTGCCATGCCATTGCCTTCATCGCATTCCTGAGCCATCGCTGGCGCCGAATCGGGGCCGTCAATGACCAAAAGCTCTACCTCCACAATCCCGGAAATACAAGCCCCGCCGCCAACATTGGCGTAAACGATAGTTGAACCGGTCGTGTAAGGCGACGAAATCGGCATCGAGGCATTATCATCTTCAAACCAGTTGACAG
>CAZKDA010000092.1:0-12772 GCA_964551455.1 uncultured Saprospiraceae bacterium | reverse complement strand
TCGCAAGCCTCGTCGGCTGCGGGAAATGCGCTGGGTGCAGGCAATACGATCAGTGTTATTTCAACAATTTGGGAAGAGCAATTTCCATTACTGACCTGGGCGTAAACCGAACCGTTTCCACTCAAAAAATTAGAAGGATTTGGGATAGGGCTGGAACCATTGGGATCGAAATACCAGGTTACCGGATTATTTGTACCATTATTTACAATAATATCGAGCGTGGTAAGGTCGAAAATTGCTATTCCGTTTCCACCATCGCAGGCACTTTCCGAGGTTTCATTGGCTATAGGTGCCTGGATGACGATCAGCAGGATTTCAACAAGCGATGAAGTACAGGTTCCATTGCTCACGCTGGCATAAACAATCCCGCCGGGAGAACTGAAACTCTCCGGATTGGCAATGGGCAGCGTTCCAGCATCCAAAAACCAACTGACGGGATTTCCGCTATTGCCATTGACGGTTGCATCCAAAGCGGTGAGGTCGAAAACGGCAAAACCATTTCCGTTGTCGCATTCTGTGGCAGTGGTTGAATTTGCAGATGGAGCAGGATTTACCGTCAAGGTGACCTGGACGGCATTCGATTCGCACAAACCATTGCTGACAACAGCATAGACCACTCCGCCGGAAGACACAAAATTTGAAGGATTATTGATGGGGTTGTTGCCGTTCGGGTCAAAAAACCAGGACACGGGATTTCCGGAATTACCATTGATGACATTTTCCAGGTCGGTCAGATCAAACGTCGCAGTGCCGCCGCCTTCGTCGCACAATTCAGCGGCAGCCGGGTTGGCAGCGGGAGCGGGGTTGACGGTCAGCGTTACGACGACGATCACCGATTCGCAACTTCCGTTGGAAGTCGAGGCATAGACGAGTCCTCCGCTGGTTTGGTACGCTCCGGGGTTGGGGATGGGGTTGTTACCATTTGCATCGGAAAACCAACTGACCGGGTTGCCGCTGTTTCCATTCACGATGTTGTCCAGATTGGTCAGGTTAAAAAGAGCCTGGCCGTTTCCATCGTCGCAAGCCTCAGCGGTTGCTGGAAAGGCATTTGGGATCGGGTTGACGATGAGTTGGATGCCGACGGGATTGGAAGTACATTCGGCATTGCTTACGGTTGCATAGACCGTCGTTGAACCGGACTGGAAAGCTGCCGGGTTGCCGATCTGGTTATTGGTCTGCTGGTCGTAATACCAGTTGACGGGATTTCCGGAATTGCCGTTGATGGTGTTGTTGAGGCTGGTCAGGTTGAAAGTTGCCTGGTCACCGCCTTCGTCACAGGCCTCCAATGGGCCGGCGGTGTTGGCTTGTGGGGTTTCCAAAATACTGATAGCTACAGGAGTAGGATCGACCGTGCCTTCGCAATCGTTGGCATCAATAATGGAAAGCAAAGTGACACTCCCATTGGCGATCACATAATCCGGGATGGTGAGCGTATTGGTTCCGGGGTCATATTCAGGAACGATAACGTCATCCGAACAGACATTGAGCGCATAATTGGTATTGGGAACCACAATGGTAATCGCCATATTGAAAGGCCCGATGTTCAAATTAACTTCAATTTCGTAGGGAGACTGTCCGCCGGAAACCGTAAAAGTGATCTCCACGCAACTGCCGGTGCAGATGGTTCCGCCTCCTGAAATATTGGCATCGCCGCCACCGGCGTCCACATTGATCGTTGCGCCTCCTTCGAAATTGGAATACACCGGGCATTCACCTACATCAGTAACCGATACCAACTCGAAAGTCGTGGTTGTGGAAACATCTACATTTTCAATATAGCCATTGCTGATGCCATTCAGTGTAAATTCCGTAACGCCATCGGTGTAAACCACGTTGAAAGGCCCGCCGGTTGCAGGAAGGTTGAAAGTCAGATCGGTATTCACCGTGCCGCATCCGCTGCAAACCGAGCAATCGATCGACATGCCGCTGGGAGTGACCACGATGGAAGCCGGAGGAAAAACATAGCTGGCGCAGTTGGCATAAGTCGTCCAGTTGTTTGGATCGCCGAATCGGGCGATCCATTCCATTTGCGTTGTGGGGGTGGTGGGGCCGCTGTAGCTTATATAATCGGTTGCCCCGCCTGTTGGCTCCATGTGGAAACAAGGATCTATATCAGGGTGCAAATTAGATTGTTGGGTCGTTCCATCAGCCATCCAAAAAGTCCTGGTATTAAAACCATAAAGAACCGGACCACTATAAGTGGCATCGTGCTCTCCGGTTGATCCCATATTATCCCATATCCCTCCTTGCATAATAAAAAGCTGATCTCCGCCGCTATTCATGTTTACATTAGTAGCGCCGCCGTTCAGGTTAGCTATATTCCACCCGGCGTTGACGCCTTGCGTTTCACCAAAATTTGATCTGAAGGTCAGGTTAAATGTAGTTCCGGTAGCAATGGTCCCGCCGGTTCTCACAAAACGGAAAGTACCTTCTGTGTCGCCAAAACGATTGGCAATCAATCGTTCCCAGCCATTATCTGTAAGGTCGATTTCAGTACCGTTTGTAATATCATTGAACGCGACAAATGAGACAACATCTTCTCCTGCTATTGGAGCCCCGCTACAAGCAGAATTATTGGCGTTCACGCCGATAATGGCAATGTCTCCCGGATCAAGCGTGGTTTGGCTTTTCAGGTTAATTGAAAGTGAGAGCGTTGCAAAAACCAGGAAAAAGCAAATCGGTTTATAAGCTCCGGATACAATGTACGGGAAGGCTTTAAAAACCCTGCGAAGCTGGAAATAGAGTTGGCGTATTGGCATCTTGAAATAATGGAGGTTTCATTTCGAAAATCAGCGGACGGGACACAGTTACAAAAATAACAATTTTAAAGAACAATAGCGATTAAGCTGTTTTTAAGTGATTGTAAATTCTGACACTATCCGCCGAAACATGGAAGTTCTGTTGCGCTTATTGTATCTTCTTGTAAATAGGGGATCCAACCACACTGTTATTGCAACCCGAAATGGGCAACACCCATTGCCACAAAAAGCAGAAAAGCAAACCCTGAAAGCGCGCAGACAGCTTTTCAAAAAACAAAACCAACCAGCAATAACCCAACGCAACACCTCAGATATTCCAAATCCTCCCATCCAATCAATTAAAAGCAGGGGATTCATTTCGGAATTCCAGAAAAAGTTCATTTATTTATGAACACAAAACGAATTTTTAACAAACCACAAACCTGCCTGCCTTCGGCTGGCCACAAACCACAAACAATGACAGCAGAAAAACCCACTGAAAAACAAGGTTTCATCAACCGAATGCTTTCCCTCATCGAGCGCGTCGGCAACAAACTCCCCGATCCGGCGATATTATTCCTCGTTTGTATGCTCATCGTTTGGGTATTGTCGGCGCTGATGTCGTCGATAGAATTCAGCGAGATCAACCCGCGCGACGGGCAGGCCATTCGCATCCAGAATTTGCTGACAGGTGCGGCCATTACTGCTTTTTTATCCAACATGGTCACGATATTCACCAGCTTTGCACCACTGGGCATCGTGCTGGTGGCGATGCTGGGTGTAGGTGTGGCGGATGGCTCGGGCTACATCAACACTGGCCTGAAGATGATGCTCAACGTGACCCCCTTGTCATTGCTGACTCCTATGGTAATCTTCACGGGCATCGTCTCGCATTCGGCGGTGGACGCGGGTTATGTGCTGGTCATTCCCCTGGGCGGCATCATCTTCCATGCTGCCGGACGGCATCCGATCGCGGGCATTGCCGCTGCCTTTGCGGGGGTGTCGGGAGGCTTTAGCGCCAACCCCGTCCCCTCGGCGCTCGATCCCCTGCTACAAGGTTTTACACAACCAGCCGCACAGATCCTTGATGCAAACCTGCTGGTCAATCCGCTTTGCAATTACTATTTCACGGCGGCATCCAGTATCCTGATCACGCTGCTGGGCTGGTACATCACCGACAGGATCATCGAGCCGCGGCTTGTAAAAAATACACTGATCGACAAAGATGCGGAACAGGCGGAAGCCATGAGCGCGATCACCAAAGCCGAGCGAAAGGGATTTTGGATCGCTACGCTCGTTTCATTGGCCGGGCTGTTGCTGCTTATCCTTTCGTTGCTCCCTGCCGATTCGCCGTTCCGCGATCCCGATGGCGTACTCACTTCGTTTTCGGCGCCGATCATGCAATCCATTGTGCCGCTGATCTTCCTGTTGTTTTTGATCCCCGGCGTCATTTTCGGATACGTGTCGGGCAAGTTTAAAACAGCCAAGGATGTGATCGACGAAATGTCGGAAGCGATGCGCGGGATGGCCTATTATATCGTCATGGCATTTTTCTGCGCGCTGTTCATCCACGCCTTCGGGTCATCCAATCTCGGCGCGCTGCTGGCCATCAAAGGCGCCAATTTTTTACAAGCCCTGAATCTGCCCGGCTCGGTGACCATCACGGGCATCATATTCCTGGCCGGCTTCGTCAACCTGTTTGTCGGATCGGCTTCGGCGAAATGGGCTTTGCTGGCTCCGATCTTCGTTCCGATGCTGATGCAACTGGGCTATTCCGCAGAGCTTACCCAGGCAGCGTATCGGGTGGGTGATTCTTCCACCAACATCATCACGCCGCTGATGCCTTACTTTCCGCTGGTAGTCGTCTTTTGCCAGAAGTATGTGAAAAACACAGGCATCGGCACACTGGTTTCCGTCATGCTGCCCTATTCAGTTGCCTTTATCATCCTGTGGACGATATTCCTCATTCTGTTCTGGGTTGCGGGTATCCCGCTGGGATTGCAGGCGCCGTATAGTTATCCTGCGGGGTGATTGAGGGGGTTTTAGAAATAGGGGTTTAGGCTTTTAAGTCAATCAGAAAATAAAGTAACATTGTGAAATTAAGATAATTCGATGGAATTGAGTTTTGATATAAGGGGATATTTAAAGCCATACCAGAAAACGGAATTAGTGTTTGATGAATTTAAAAAATACTTTTTCGACAGCTTTGAAAATAGTACTACTCGTCCGGATATATTTGGAAATTATATCAAATATTTAAATGATTTCCGGAAAGAAGTCACCCCGAATTTTATCCAGTGGGTTGATGGAAGCTTTGTTTCCAATAAAGTGGATCCAAATGACATAGACTTCGTAAATTTGATTGATTTTGACATTTATGAAAAAAATGAGCAAATTATCGAAACAAAATTCAGGAAATATGGAGCCAGGAATCATTATCAGAGAATAGATGCCTATGCTGTAAAGGTTTACCCAAAAGGGCATCAAAGAGAGAAAATAACAGAATATGATCTAGTGTATTGGAGGAATTGGTTCTTAGAAACAAAAAATAACAGGATGAAAAAGAAATTTCCCAAAGGCTTTATCGAATTAAAATTTGGAATAAATAAATAAATAAGGAAAATTATGGATTCAATACAAATCCAGGAGAATATAGCAAGAGCCTCAGATATTTTGGAGCAAATAAACAAACTTAATGAAATGGTTGATTTTCATAAAAATGAATCAAAGGAATTAAGTATGGTGCGGCAATATGAAGCCATGCGAGAAGATTTTCTAAAAGAATTAGAAAGGATTCTGAATGAATTCAGAATCAATATTAAAATTGACGGAATAGCAGCATAAATTTGACGAATATAAACTATGCGCTTCGCCCAACGATTTCTGTTTTACTTGTCAAATTTGGAAACCTATCGTATAGATCCATACGATAGGCAGCCCACGCCCAAAAAAATCAGAGGGTAAATGCTCCATTTCCCTCTATTTTATAAAAATTGAGTTTGTTTACTTTGCGAAAGGTGGCGTCTTAGTTGGCGTGAACCAATTCCTTTTTAACTTTATTTACTTTTGCTTTTTGCTTAGTCAAAGCTTTGATTTTTGATTTCAATTTTTTGACTTCCATTTTATGTTTTTTCTCAATTTTTGTTTGCTTCTTTTTTGCTTTGGCCAATGCACTTTTCAGCGTTTTAGCCTTCTTTTCTACTTTTTTAATTTTACTCTTCTTTGTCATAATGATTGATTATTTAACGGTTAAGAAATACTTACATAGCGTAAATTTAACATATATTTGGAGCAAATGCCCGATTTCAATGTTAAGTTTACAAAAACTTAATATTGGAATGAATCCGGAATTAAAAATCGTTGATATTCTTGAAGAAAACCCCAAACTAAAACTCCTTCTCACCATGAAAAAACTCCTCCCCATCCTCCTGCTTTTCACCACCATTCAGCTCAGCGCCCAATACGACAGCATCTTTGCGGGCGGAGATTTCCGGACGTATCTGCTGCATCTGCCGCCGCAATACGATGGCACGGCTGAATTGCCTCTGGTCATCGCCATGCACGGTGGCTTTGGGAGCGGCCCTCAACTGGGAAACCAATCGAAGCTAAGTGAAAAGGCGGATGAGGCGGGCTTCGTGGTCGTTTACCCGGAAGGGGTCGCCGGCCCGTTGAATATCCGCACCTGGAACGCCGGCGGTTGCTGTGGTTATGCCATGAACAACAATATCGACGACGTGGGTTTTATCAGCGCGCTGATCGATACGCTGCTGACTGACCTGGCGATCGACAGCAGCCGGGTGTATGCCACGGGCATGTCCAACGGCGCATTTATGAGCTATCGACTGGCTTGCGAGATCCCTGAAAAGATCGCTGCCATCGCTCCCGTTGCCGGCACCATGAACGTTGATTTTTGCGAACCTTCGCGGGCAGTACCCGTCATCCAGTTCCACTCCTTCGAGGATTCCAATGTACCATACCTTGGAGGCGTAGGTGACGGTGTTTCCAACCACTACAACCCGCCGATCGACTCCGTTCAAAATGCCTGGGCTGCCATGAACCATTGCGCAATCCTCAACGATACCTTGCACGACGGGGCGGATTATACCCACATCCGCTGGAGCGATTGCGATTGTATGTACGAGCAGCAGTTTTACATCACCACTGACGGCGGCCACTCCTGGCCGGGAGGCATGCAAACCATTATCGGCGATCCGCCTTCAGAAGTTATCAATGCCAACGACCTGATGTGGGATTTTTTCCAGTTGTATAGCTTGGAATGCGAAACCTCAGCAACCAAAATACTTTCAGAAATCGGCTCGGAAATTTTCATTTTCCCCAATCCGGCAACAGAATATATCAATGTCCGGCTTGGGCAGGGAAACCCGCAGGAAGGGATTTTGCAGTTGTTTGGCACAAACGGCCGTATGCTGTTTCATAAAAAAACCGGCGATCATTTCAACCAAATCGACCTCCGCGGACTGGCTCCAGGTTTGTATTTTATTCGGTTTCAGAACGGGCGGGTTACGGTTTCGGAGAAGTTCGTCAAGCTGAGTCGATAGGCTAGTCGAAATTTGGTTTTTCATTTTGGCTAGCGTTCATTCAGGGCTGGTTTTGTGATTTTTTTTGAACCACTACTTGTCCCGCACTGCCTGCCACGCGCTTGCGTGGGCGGGAAAAGCATCAAAAGAGTACAAAAGAGATATATCGATTTTAGGAAAAGCTGCCTTGTTGAAGTATAACTCCGCCCTTCAGGACGGAGATCAAAATATTAGAACTATGTTGGCTTTAGCCATGACTTTTTTTAGTGTTACCTTCGAGCTTTTTCAAGGCTAATACCCGGCTGCATTATTGACTGTAGCCTCCGCCATAAATGACGGAGTTATAACCCAGCCCTAGTAGGTTCCGAAAGTTTAAGCGTTTCAATTAATCCTATGATGGTTTGGTGTTTCGCAAATCAGCATAACTTGTGCCGCCCACTGCCTGCCACGCACTGCGTGGGCGGTATTCGCAAATTAACAAATCCTCAAACTAAAACCTTTTGATTGAATTTATCAAAAAACAGTTGCAATATGATGCTGAAAAAGATGACGAGGATGCAACCGATGAGATTCAGCCAGAGGTAAGCGATCTCAATGACTTCATACCTGTCCAATACAAAGATCACGATCACGATCACTTCGGCTAGTAAAGCCGCGGCAAACACAGAATTAGAATCCACTCTTCTGAAATACTTTTGCATAAAAACCAAACCGGCAACCGCTCCGGGTATTCCGCCTGCGGCGATCTCAAAGTAGTGCAATTCTTTTGTAAAGAGTGAAGCTATGATCGTCCCTATAATGGCTCCAGTGAGCATCCCGATGAAGCGGGATTTGTGATTGACTTCTTTCAAAAAGAAAGCCACGAGGAAAATGCCGAGTATGGTTCCGTAAAAAACAGAGCCAACGATATTGACCGCCTCTATGAGGTTTTCGAAGAGCGAAGCGATCATGGCAAAGCTGAGCGCGATCAATCCCCAGAGGATGGTCAGCCATTTTGAAGCGTTGAGATAATGTTTGTCGGGAGCGTCTTTGGAGATCAGCCGACGGTAGAGATCAACCACAGAGGTGGTCGCCAGGGCATTCAACTCCGACGAAGTGGAGGACATCGCCGCCGAAAAGATCACGGCCAACAACAGACCGATCAGGCCGATCGGCAGATGCGAAGTGACGAAGGTGATGAAAACGTAATCGTTGTCTTCTGTTTCGGCAAGCGGAGCAGCCTGTTTGATCAGGCTTTTGGTTTCGCTCCGGAGTTCCTTATCTTTTTGCAACAAATCTCCGACGCTTTGCTGGGCTGCACTGATCGCGGTTTCATCGTTTTTGTCGATGGCATCGATGAGCCTGCGCATTTCTATTTGTTTTGTGGCAAACAGTTCGTCCTGCTCGGCCAGCAATTCATCATAACGGCTTTCGTATTCGGTATCCTGGAGTTTCAACACATTCGCCGTATTGTAATGTAAAGGCGGTTTTGTAAACTGAAAAAATACAAAAACCAGTATTCCTGTAAAAAGTACCAAAAACTGCATCGGTACTTTGATGATGCCGTTGAAAAGCAAACCCAGTCGGCTCTCCGTCAGCGATTTTCCGGAAAGATAGCGCTGCACCTGCGACTGATCAGTGCCAAAATACGAAAGGAATAAAAATGTGCCGCCGATCATTCCCGACCAGAAATTGTAGCGGTTGGAGAGGTCAAACTCAAAATCCACGACATTGAGCTTACCCAGTTTGCCGGCAAGGCCCACCGCATCGCCGAAAGAAACATCGGGGGGCAGCCGGAATACCAGGATCACCGCCGCCACAAACATGCCGAGCAGGATCACGATCATCTGTTGCTTTTGCGTGACGCTAACCGCCTTCGTACCTCCGGATACCGTGTAAAATATAACAAGGGCGCCAATGCAAAGGATTGTAATGTTGAGGTCCCAGCCCAGGATATTGGAAAGGATGATCGCAGGGGCATAAATGGTAATGCCCGCAGCCATCCCGCGTTGGAGCAAAAAGAGAAGCGCAGTGAGCACCCGCGTTTTTACATCGAAGCGCCCTTCCAGGAATTCATAAGCCGTGTAAACATTCAGGCGGTAATACAGGGGGAGTACAAAAATAGCCAGGATGACCATCGCCAGCGGCAGCCCGAAATAAAACTGCGCGAAGCGCATCCCGTCGTCATAAGCCTGACCGGGTGTGGATAAAAAGGTGATCGCGCTGGCTTGCGTCGCCATGATGGACAACCCGATAGTCCACCACGGCAGGTCTTTGTCGCCGAGCAGATAGCTTTTTACATTGCTTACATTTCGCGTTTTCCATACTCCGTAAAAAACTATCACCAATAGTGTGGCCAACATAATGACCCAGTCCAGTATATGCATTCGGGCTAGATTAGTTCGTGGTTTGTGGTTTGTAGTTCGTGGTTTGAAGTTCGTGGTTTGAAGTTCGTGGTTTGAAGTTCCTGGTTCGTGGTTTGTCAACTAAAAACTACAAACTGTAAACTATAAACCAAAAACTATTACGAATAAATTTTGGTAAAGATATAGAAAGCTAAAATGATCAGCGCATGCAGCGCCAACACAAACAAATACACCTGGCTCCAGTTTTTGAAAACCGGAGGTGTGTCGTCGTCAAGGGGCGTCATGTCTGTGTTCAAATCTTCTTTCGACATCAGTTTAATTTATAACTTACTCCGAGCCGTTCCAGCTCTTCGATGAATTCACTGTCAGCGTTGACCTTTTGGCCGTTGGCAATGAGATTGAGGCTCAGTTGGTTTTGGTTGTCCACGAGGGTCATTTTGAGCTTGTGTTTACCCTTTCTGTTTTTACAAAGCGCATCGATGTGGTCGATCAGTTCATTTGAAATGATCTCCACGGGGACATTCAGCGTAACGGACTCGGTCATTTGGCTGCCGATGCCGTCCAGTTGTTTGATGTCATCCGGGTTGAACTGGAATTCCTCGCTGTTCCATCTTTTTTCTAATTTGCCGATGAAGTACAACACGGCTCCATTTTCCAGCAGGTGCTTGAATTTGAGGTATTTTTCTGTGAACAACGGAAATTCGAGCGAGCCATTGTAATCCTGGATAGTAAAAAGCCCCCAGCCGTTCCCTTTTTTATTGACGCGGTGCTGCGCCTGCGTAATGATACCGGCGATCTTGACTTTTTGGCCTTTGAAAGCCTCGATCCGGTCAAGCCCGCAAGTGGTGAAATTTTCAATTTCCATCCGGTAATCATCGAGGGGATGGCCGCTGATGTAAATTCCCGTGACTTCTTTTTCGCGGGTCAGCTTTTCGATAAGGCTCCAGGGTTCTGCCTGCGGTACCGGAGGTTCGGGGATCAGGATTTCGGAGGATTCGCCAAAGAGAGAGTTTGCGCTTTCGGCCTTTTGGTTTTGATAGGCATTTCCATATTTCAAAAGGTGCTCCAGGAAGGAATCGTGTTTGTCGGAAATGGCGAAATACTGCGAGCGGTCGATGTCATTGAAACAATCGAGGCCGCCGCCGAGGATGAGGCTTTCCATTGCTTTTTTATTGAAAGACCGCAAATCCATCCTTCTCACAAAGTCGAAAACCGAAACAAATGGGCCTCCGGTTTCCCGTGCCTTAATGATGGACTCCACAGGCCCTTCTCCGATCCCTTTGAGGGCTGTCAGCCCAAACCTGATCTGACCTTGCTTGTTGACGGAAAAATCTGCGAAGCTCTCATTCACATCCGGGCCTAGCACCCGGAGGTTCATCCGCTTGCATTCGCGGAGGAAGAAGGTCAGTTTTGTAATATCATTTTTATTGTGGGTCAGCACGGAAGCCATAAATTCTGCCGGATGATGGGCTTTGAGGTATGCCGTCTGGAAAGCCACCAGCGCGTAGCAGGTCGAATGCGATTTGTTGAAAGCATAAGATGCGAAGGCTTCCCAGTCTTTCCATATCTTGTCAACGACTGTTTTCGGGTGGCCTTTTTTTTCACAACCTTCTATAAAAAGCGGGTACAATTCGTCGATGATGGCCTTTTTCTTTTTGCCCATTCCTTTGCGGAGCGCATCGGCCTGCCCTTTTGTAAAACCGGCCAGCTTTTGTGAAAGCAACATCACCTGCTCCTGGTAAACCGTAATGCCGTAAGTTTCCGCTAAATATTCTTCCATCGCCGGGAGGTCGTATTGAATATTTTCCCTGCCGTTTTTGCGGGCGATAAAGTTGGGGATGTATGCCAGCGGCCCCGGACGGTAGAGGGCATTCATCGCGATCAGGTCTTGAAACTTATTGGGCGACAACTCGCGGAGGTATTTTTGCATACCGCTTGACTCGTACTGGAAAATGCCCACCATTTCGCCACGCTGGAAGAGCTTGTAGGTTTCTTCGTCGTCGAGCGGGATCTCGTCGGGGTCAATGTCGATGTCTTTGGTTTGTTTTACAAGCCTGATAGCATCTTTGATGATGGTGAGCGTTTTTAGGCCGAGAAAGTCCATTTTGAGCAAACCGGCTTCTTCGGCGACGCTGTTATCAAACTGGCTGACCAGCAGATCGGAGTCTTTGGCAACGGAAACGGGCACAAACTTCGTGATGTCGTCGGGCGTGATCACCACGCCGCAGGCGTGAATGCCTGTGTTTCGGATAGAACCTTCGAGCTTCATAGCCGTTTGGATGGCTTTGGCAACCTGGTTTTCACCTTCTGCAAGCTTCCTGAAATTGTACGCCCGCTCGATGTCGTCCGAGTTCATTTTTTCTTTTAAACCCGGATCGATATCATTGTCGGCGAGCACGCCTTTCAGCGTTGCACCCAGTTGCTGCGGAAATGCTTTGGCGATCTTATCGACTTCGGCCAGCGGGATGTCCATCACCCGGCCCACATCGCGAATCGACATTTTTGCGGCCATCGAGCCGTAAGTGATGATCTGCGCCACCTGGTTGCGACCGTATTTTTCAATCACATAATCGATCACCTTGTTGCGGCCTTCATCGTCAAAATCAATATCGATATCCGGCATGGAGATCCGTTCGGGGTTGAGAAAACGCTCGAAAAGCAGATCGTATTTGATGGGATCGACATTGGTGATGCCCGTGCAATAAGCCACAGCAGAGCCGGCGGCAGAACCCCTTCCGGGGCCGACGGAAACGCCCATCTTGCGTGCGGTGTTGGTAAAGTCCTGAACGATGAGAAAATATCCCGGATAGCCGGATTGGCGGATGACTTCCAGTTCAAAGTTCAGTCGTTCCTCGATTTCGGGGGTGATGGTTTTGTACCGTTTTTTCGCACCTTCGAAAGTGAGGTGCCGGAGGTATTCATCCTGCGTTTTGAAACCCTTGGGCAACGGAAAGGCAGGCAGCAGCACATCCCTCGCGAGTTGCAGCGTTTCGATCTTGTCGAACACTTCGATGGTGGTATCGATGGCCTGCGGAACATCCATGAAGATGTGATTCATTTCCGCCTGCGTTTTGAAATAAAAATCCGTGCTGGGGAATTTAAAACGACTTTCTTCGTCGATGAGGCTGGCGGTATTGATGCAGAGCAGGAT
>CAZKDA010000091.1:0-17603 GCA_964551455.1 uncultured Saprospiraceae bacterium | reverse complement strand
AATTACTGTTTTAAAGCCAACCAGGTATTCCACCAGCGCCACGACACCCGGCGCGGGTGGAGTTTGCATGTTCAGAAAAGACAATTTTTCTGAATCACCGCTATGCCCTCAGTTATTTCTGTAATCTTGCAGTTGACATTTTTTGAATGGTTTAATTTTTTATGAAAAGAAGTAAAAATAGTTATCGCTGCTCCTTTTGTGGAAGAGACAAGGCTGAAGCATTGATTCTCATCGCCGGTATCGACGGCCATATTTGTGAAGTTTGTGTAGAACAAGCCGATGAGATCATCCAGGAAGAGTTGTATTCCGGAAAAAAAGAGATCGAACGCGATGAGTTCTTTTTGCCGGAGGCGGTCACGCCGATTGAAATCAAAAAACACCTCGATCAGTACGTCATCGGACAGGATGAAGCCAAAAAGTTTCTGTCTGTAGCGGTTTACAACCATTATAAACGGCTCCGCCAACCAAACAACGATGAGGTGGAGATCGAAAAATCAAATATCCTGTTCGTCGGACGTACCGGCACCGGGAAAACCCTGCTCGCCAAAACCATCGCCAAATTCCTTAATGTTCCCTTTGCTATCGTAGATGCGACAGTATTTACCGAAGCAGGCTACGTCGGTGAAGATGTGGAGAGCATTTTGAGCCGCATCCTCCAGGTTTGTGACTACAACGTCGCTATGGCGGAAAAGGGCATCGTGTATATCGACGAAATTGACAAGATCGCCCGCAAAGGTGACAATCCTTCCATCACCCGTGATGTGTCTGGCGAAGGCGTTCAGCAGGCCATGCTGAAAATGCTCGAAGGTACCGATGTAAATGTGCCGCCGCAAGGAGGGCGCAAACACCCGGAACAGAAGTTGGTCAAGATCAATACCCAAAATATCCTATTTATTTGTGGCGGCGCTTTCGATGGCATTGAAAAAACAATCGCCAAGCGCGTCAACACGCAGGTCATCGGTTACAACGCTGCCGAAAAGCAACAGATCGACCGCGAAAACCTGCTACAGTATATCAATCACCAGGATTTGAAATCCTACGGGCTGATCCCCGAGTTGATCGGCAGATTGCCCGTGTTGACTTACCTCGAGCCCCTCGATCTGGATACCCTTAAACGCATTCTGACAGAACCCAAAAATTCTATCATCAGACAGTATAAAAAACTCTTCGAACTGGAAGGTATCGAATTGGTCGTATCCAAAGATGCCATTGATTTCATCGCCGAAAAAGCCCTGGAATACAAGCTCGGCGCCAGAGGCCTCCGGTCCATCTGCGAAGCCATCATGACGGATGCCATGTTCGAGTTGCCCTCTGAAAAAAATATCAAGGTATTCGAAGTCAATCGCCCCTACGCAGAAGAACAACTCAACCGCTCAAAATTGAGCAAGCTGAAAGCGGCGTAAAAAGATGATAAATGAAACCTTTTGAATAGCCATTGCGGAATCTGCTGCAATGGCTATTTTCATCTGTATCCTTTTAAAAATGGATATATTTATCTAAATTCGACAGTAAAAATAATGATGAAAAGCCAGTTTACATCCCTCCTCTTTGTTGCGTTTATTTTTTCCTGCAGCACCTCCAAAGTTGCCACGCAGCACAAACAGCAGATTAAGTTTATTCCCAAAGAATTCCATAATACCTACCTTGGAATGCCGCTGGATGAATTTAAGAAGCAGAGAAAAATGGCAGAGCTTTACAAGGATGAAGACTTTCGGACGGTTTTTACCGAAGAGCCTGAAAATGACGATATAAAAACAGTTGCGTATTATTTTGGGAAAAAGGATGCGAAGCCTTTGTACGAGTACATCATCGACTTCCACTCAAAAGCAAAAAGGGATGAATTTGTCGCAGCCAATTTTGGGGAACCCAACAACGGCGATGATTGGATATTCGATAGCGGAGAAGGTTTCAAAATTAAGGCCTGGCAGTTTCAAAACAAACTCGTCGTGGTAGGAATCATCCCGGGAACTGAGTGGTACGAATAATACAAGAATCTTCCGATCCGGCCTGTTTACAAAATCGGCTGTATTCTTTAGTTTTAACCTAATTCATTTCTCCATAATAAAATACAAAATCCGGTCATTGAAGTGCATGTGTCCCAGGATTTCCGGGGGGCTGACGATGGGAGGCCCTTCGATGGGTACAGGCTGGATGAGTGGCGGGTTGTCGTCGATTCCCTGCTTTCGCTTGATGGCGTATTCCAGTTCCTGCAAGACCCACTTCGAGTCTTTGGCAGCGGTTGACCAGAAAAGGAAAAAGACATCTGAATCATTGATATTTTCGTAAAGCTTTCGCTCCCAACGTTCTCCGGGGTTCAGGTTGAGCACATCCTGGAAATATTCGATGCCCACTTTATCCAGCATTTGTACGCGTTTCAATACCTCGTCGCGGTCTTTTGACGAGTAAGAAATAAATGCTTTTTTGTAGCGCTTCGCCTCTGTGCCAAGCGGTTGCGCAACCGCTGCAACAGGCTCGGAAGTGGTTTTTATTATAAACATGATATGGCCTACCGGCATTTCGCCCATGAATACCCGAAGCGTAAAAATAGCTTTGCTTTTTGCAAAATCCGGTGGAACCGAAGCTGCAAACTGAACCGATTGAATGCTTCCATTCCAGGTGATGTGTTGTACCTTATTGTTGATCTCAATGCCTTCGGTTTCCAAAACGAAGCTCAACTCATCTCCTTTTTCCAACGGAACTTTCAGGCTTTGAAAAGCCCGTTGGGTGGCGCTTTCGTCGAATTCCACGGCCATCGCTTTTGCTTGGTCACCGAGTTGTGGCAGGTGGAGCCAAACCTGGATGAAAATATCTTCGCCTTTTTGGATCTCCGGCGGTGCAAAAACACTGCAATCCACCTGGTCACCGGCGTTCGAGGATTTTAAAGCGCCGGGCAATTCTGATCCTGAATGCTCGGCACCTTCGTTACCTTCCGGCAATTCATCTTTTTTTGTGGAAATACTCCTTTTCGGAGAAGGCGGTGGAGACTCTTCGATTTCCTCATTCAGTTCGGGGTATATCTTTACCCAATCGTCCTCAAAAACCGTCTCCTCAATCTCGATCTTTTTCGATCTGGAAGGAAAGGTATCGGCCTCCTGCTTTTCATTTTTTGATTTCGAAAGCCCGAACCAGTCTTTCAGCTTGTCGCCAATCGTATCAGGCGATTTTTTGGGTGAAGGCTGCGGGGGCGGAGGTGGCGCCTGCGGCGGAGCAGATACAGGTGAAGATTCAGGTGGCTCGGCTCCTGAAGGTTCCTCGAGCCTTTGCGTCACCACAAGTTCAATATCCCGGGTGGTCCATTCAGGCGCTGTAATCCCGATGCCGGCGCTAATTCCTCTTTTGGGAGCGGTTGGTTTTCCGGGCAGCAATTCTTCCTGGTTGAAACGCTGCAAGGGTAGTTCCTGGGTACTGATAAACAGTTTGATAAACTCACGGACTTGCTGGCTTTCCGTATTGGAAATGTTCAAGGGGATCGTTTGAGTGGGGTGGCCGGAAGTCATGTCTTTCAGCCAGACTGTTTCGCCGGGCTTCAGTTCCTGTTTCGGTAGAAACCGATCAGAAATGCCGAAGTCGTGGCTCAAATACAGTGCATGCACCCAAAGCGTACGGTTTCCTGTGTTACTGATTTTTAAACGAAAAGCCGGTTGTTGCCACTTGCCGTTGAGGAAGTCAAAACCAAGCTGGACAGGAGAGCGCCAATCCATTTCGCTGGCCGCAGCGCTGTAGTCAAAATTTCCAGGCTGGTCGATCCTGAAGAGTTCGATCCTGAATTCAGATTCGGCAATGCCGGAAGAAGGATTGGACAGCCAATTTACTAAATGCCACTTCGCGACGCTTTCGGTTTTCGTCGCAAAATCAATAGCGGTGTTGTAATCCCTTACCTCAACGGGTGGAAACACAGGCCGTTCGTCATGCGGTAAGGTCAGCCGGAAAGATTGCCCGAAAACTTTAAACAGAAACTGTGGATGGTCAACCGGGGAAACAAGTTCGATGAACTGTGATTTATCGTGGAGTGCATTGGTCAGGAGTTGTATGCCCTGCTGCTCTGCATCGGGAGCAAAAGCTATTTTTAATTTTGAGTTGGGTAGAATGAGGTTCATTGTTTTATTATATTTTAAAAACTGCCATCTCAAGTCTCAAGCTACGAATTTTTTATTGAAAATTATCCAGGTCGATAGAGCCTAAGCGCACTGTTCGTTGATAAGTAAAATTGCTGCCATAATTGAGTTTCATCCCAAGGAAAAACAATTGGTTCTTAAAAACGGCAGCGATGACGTTATAACTAAAGTAATCCTTATCAGAAGAAGTAAAAAGCATTTTCTGGCGGATCAATTTACCATTCTGATCGAACGCATACAATTTCCCGATCGTTGCCAGGTTCAAGAAGGATTTCAATTTATATTTCCTTTTATCTTCATCCGTCACCTTTGCATCAAAGAGGAGATAAGTATAATCACCATAAGGGAAAAATGAAAGGCTGTTTTTCGGGAACTTCTCTGAAACGACTTTCCTCTCTAATTTGTATGAACTGACCAGTCCGCCCTCGTTATCAACTGTGGCAAAAATAAAATCAGTGTAAAAATACCTGTAATCAAATATTCCGGGAGTACCCGTACTCATGGACACTACATAAGCTCCTTCAATTAGAAACTGGAAGCTTCCGTTCGATAAACTAGCAAGCCCGACCATCCTGTAATCGGCTTTGGTATTTTTATCCTTTTCCTCTTTGTCAAATGGTGAGTAATTCAGTTCATTGTTAAAGTTCATGGAAAGATCCAGTTTTCCGCTGAATACGCCATGCGGGATTCCTTCGGCTTTCAGCACATAAACGCCACCGAGTACCAATGACTGCTGGCTTTCATTATAAAAGAGTGCAATTGCTGTAGGATTTACTTTTTCGTTTAAAACAAGCTCGTATTCCCTGAAATCATTTTCCGTGATCCGAAAGATTTTATAATCATAGCTCTTCTTGTTTTTTACAAAACTTGCCGAAACAAATACTTCATTGCCGTTGTCGGCAACATAGGCGCCCATGATCTCCAGTTTTTTGTCCTTGTAGGGAAAGTCTTGTATCTTATCCCAAAGCAGTTTCATGTTTTCATCGAAAACAGCAATGGCCATTTTGTCTTCATTTTTGGTATCCTGGTTGGACAAGGCATTGGCAAACAACACTTTGGTTTTGTCAAAACTCTGGAAAATACCCGCTTCGAGGTCTTCATTCGATTCAGGAATCCACAGAATTGGTTCAATGCCTTTTGTATATCTTTTGAAGGCATGTTCATAAACCGGAATGGGTTCGGTGAATTCTCCGTTTTTCAGATCAAAGGCTATAAGCTCGAGCGACTTGTTTTTTTTGTAGGAAATTGCCGATACCCCGATGATATTATTTGCAGTATTAATAAAACTGAGTTTTTCCAATGGATCGCCGTTGTATCTGAGGTCAAAATCACTTTCCGTAGTTTCGCCATCCTTTAAATTGAAGCGCAAAACAGTTTTTTTCTTCTTTTTAATATCGTTCAAAATATAAAAATAGTCGTATTCAACTCCGATTCGTTTGGTACTTTGGGGGAGTATCTTTGTCTTGGTTTCAGGTCCCCAGGTGATTTTGGTTTTCTGTGCTGTCAGGTTAAACGACAGAATAAGCAAGAAAGGAAATAGAGAGTAATTTTTCATGAGTTTCGCTTTTGGTAAAATGAAATAAAACCAGAATTGAAAATACCAATTAAGCTGTGCTATACCAAATCTGCGAAAAGTTTCATTCCGATTATTTTATCTGCCAGTTGGCATTCTTTTTTTCCATTACACTGTTGGCATCAAATAAATCATTATTTATCAGGCAGATATGTAAGGCGGATTTAGCGTGTGGATGCCGTCTGGAGAATTATCAGAATTCATCTGACAATTCGGGGTTATACAGGAACAATGTGCTCATTCTCAATGAGAAAAGGCGGATTTTTTTATACCATCATGTTAAAAGAGGAATTTGCCGGCTATCACTTTTCTTTGTGCTTTGAGCTGTCGAACATCCGGTTGTAAGCCTGCTGCAGGTGTTTCCTGGCGAAGAATATCCTGCTTTTTACAGTACCCATTGGCAGGCCGAGTTGCTCGGCAATTTCTTCATAAGAAAACCCCTGGACGTACAGCCGGAAAGGAGTGCTGAACCGCTCATCGATCTGATCGATCAGCGCATTGATCTCTTTGACGTTGAGGTCTGTTTCAGAGCTGTTCTCGCCTTCTTTTTTGTTGAAAAAATAGGAGCTGATGTTTTTGTTGAACAGTTCTTTGAAGCGCTTCTTCTGGCGGTAATTATTGATAAAAGTATTGCGCATGATCGTCTTAGTCCAGGCGATGAAATTGGTTCCCTTGTTGAATTTTTCTTTGTTTTTCAAAGCAAGGAATACCGTATCCTGGTAGAGATCTTCTGCTTCAAAATCATTTTTGGTCAGGCTGATCGCAAAGGACAGCAGTTGGTTGGCGCTCATTTGCAATTGTGTAAGAAAATCGACCTGAAGAGAATTGGATGGGTTCATTTATTTATTAAATTTTTGCGGTTGTTTTTAAATTTATTTAACATGCATGAAACCAAAATTACAGGAAAGTAATTGTGGATTGTCTTAAAACTTAGATGAACAAAGGGGAATGATAGATGAATCGTGACCGCTGCCTGATCTGGATTTTGCGTATTATTTAAATCCCTGCGAGGGGGTTATTTCTTTTTATTCCGGGAAAATACATTTATCCGAAACTTAATCCCGAAACTGTTTTTGCCATCGAAAAAATATTGCGATCCGGGATAAAATATTAATTTAATGTTCTATATTGTGGAAATAGGTGTACATACATTAAATGTAAAAACAGATTTCATCACAAAGCCTTCCTTCGGGCAGGCACAAAAACAAAACGTATGAATACAATTCTTAACTTAGGTAAGTATTTGTTTGCGATCCCCTTTGCTGTGTTTGGGATCATGCATTTTATCAATGCCGATGCAATGGCAGGAATGGCTCCCTTTGGTGGGGCGATCATGATTTACATCACCGGGTTGGCGCTTATCGCTGCAACGGTGAGCATCCTTATCGGAAAAATGGATAAGCTGGCAACAGCTCTACTGGGTTTGATGCTGCTCATTTTCATGTTGTCCGTACATTTACCAGGAGTAATGAGCGGCGACGAGGCACAGATGGCGGCCTCCATGCCGAATGTATTGAAAGACACCATGCTGGCAGGCGCTGCCTGGCTGTATTCCGCCAATCTGGCAAAAGACAATGCCGTGATCGGCTAAAGCCGTCCGAGTGCGGATCAAATGAAAATACACCTGTTGGGTTCCCGGCAGGTGTATTTTTTTTGTCCAATTTCTTTAGCTTTGCCGTCATCAATTCAATTCTTTCATGTCCAACAAGCGATTTTTTGCGGAGCTGTCATATCTCGGAACGCATTACAGCGGCTGGCAAAAACAACCCGGATCGACATCGGTGCAGGAGGTCGTTGAACAACAACTTTCAAAAGTCTTAAACACAAAAACGAAAGTCGTCGGTTGCGGACGGACGGATGCGGGCGTACACGCCAGTCAATATTATTTACATTTTGATTATGAAAGCGAGACCCCGGAAGGGTTTACAGGCCGCCTCAACCGCATGCTGCCAGCCGATATTGCGGTTAAGAAGATAGCGGAGGTTTCACCGACGGCACATGCGCGGTTCGATGCCACACAGCGTGCTTACGAATACCATCTGGGCTTCCACAAAAATCCTTTTACTTCGGACACTGTTTTTCATTTTCCTTTTGCGCATCAACTGGATCACGAAAAAATGCAGGAAGCGGCGACTTTGCTGCTGGAGTATGAGGAATTTTTTCCCTTTTGCAAATCCAACTCCGATGTCAAAACCATGAAATGTGATCTGCAAAGCGCCAAGTGGATTTTTGATTCGGAAAAAGAAGTGTTGGTTTTTTATATTTCCGCTGATCGCTTTCTTCGGGGAATGGTCAGATTGATCGTGGGTATGTGCCTGAATGTAGGCTTATCGAAGCTCCGCCTGGACAAGGTAAAAACTGCTCTCGACAACCAAACCCGCCTGGTTAATAGCTATAGTGTCCCGCCACACGGTCTTTTCCTGACGGCTATCCGGTATCCGTTTGTAATTTATGGTATGTAGCTACGCCCGCTGAAATGGGTTTACCGAAAAAGGAGTTAAAAAACAACTCAAAAATGGCAACAAAATCAGAGTTTGCCAGACGGATCAAACGTCAGAACCGGTATTTTTAGTCAATTTATGTTACAGTGACCACGTAGCTTAAATTTCAAAAATGTTGAATATTTGCATGTGCCTGCTTACTAACAAAGAAAAAAGAAGCAAAAAAGAAATATTATGATAATTTTGATAACCAACTCTTAAAAACGGTCAACCTTATTCAGTAATGGGTCAGTTACCAAACCACGAACCATAAACTTAAAACCACAAACTATAAAAATGTCGATACTCATCAAAAACGGCCAGATCATCACCGCCTCAGAAGATTACAAAGCTGATATTTATATCGAAGGAGAAACCATTCATTCAATCGGAAAAAATTTGGCTGTCCAGGCAGATCAGATCATTGATGCAGCAGGGAAAATTGTATTCCCGGGAGGGATTGATCCCCATGTTCATCTGGATATGCCATTTATGGGTACCTTTTCCAGCGACAGTTATGAAACAGGAACGCTGGCGGCGCTGCACGGCGGCACCACCATGGTCATCGATTTTGTGTTGCAAACCCAGGGGAAATCACTCCATCATGCCCTCGAAGCCTGGCGAAGCCGCTCCGATGGAAATTGTTACGGAGATTATTCTTTCCATTTAGCCGTCACCGATTTTAATGATGAAACGAAAAAGGAAATCGTGCAAATGATCGAACAGGAAGGAATTACTTCATTCAAAACCTTCATGGCTTATAAAGGTGCGCTAATGATCGACGATGGCCAGATGGTCGCCCTGATGCAGGAAGTAAAAAAGCAGGGCGGCATGGTGACCGTTCATGCTACCAACGGCGATGTGATCGACGGGCTGATCGCCAAACACCGCAAAGAAGGGAAACTGTCGCCGCTCTATCACTACCTCTCCCAGCCGGAGATCACCGAATCGGAAGCTTCGGGGCGTTTCGTCGATATGGCTTATTATACAGACGTGCCGGCCTACATCGTCCATCTCACCTGCGAAGGAGCGCTCAACCAGGTGCGGGAAGCCACCATGCGCAACCAGAAAGTTTTTGTGGAAACCTGCATCCAGTACCTGCTTCTCGACGCTTCGCTTTATGAACAAAACCCCGAAGGTGCCAGGTGGGTGATGAGTCCGCCTTTGCGGCAAAAAAAAGATCAGCAGGCGCTTTGGGCAGGACTGAATCAGGGCCTGGTGCAGGTAGTCGGAACGGATCATTGCCCTTTCAAATGGGAGCAGAAAATGATGGGAAAAGATGACTTTTCAAAAATACCGAACGGCCATCCCGCCATCGAACACCGCATGGAGTTGCTTTGGTCGGAGGGCGTTGAAAAAGGTAACATCAGCCCCAACAAATACGTAGAAGTGACGTCCACGAATCCCGCAAAAATTTTCGGGATGTATCCCAAAAAAGGCTGCATTGCCGTTGGTTCGGACGCAGATCTCGTAATTTTCGACCCCAATGAACAGCACCGTATTTCCGTAAATTCCCACCACATGAATGTCGATTATTCAGCTTATGAAGGCTGGGAAGTAAAAGGAAAATGCAAGACGATGATCCTGCGTGGAAATGTAGCGATTGACAACGGCGTGGTTAAAATTGACAAAGGTTACGGACATTTTGTAAAGAGAGGAAAAGTTTCAAAAATAGTTTAACCGTTTAAACACCAAAACATGCCCAGAATTATAAAATCCGGTTTGATCCAGATGAGCCTTCCAATGTCAGAAGGCGAAGGCACAATCGAAGAGATCAAAGAAGCGATGGTCCAAAAACATATTCCATTGATCGAAGATGCCGGCAAACAGGGCGTCCGGATCTTGTGCCTCCAGGAGATTTTCAACACCCCTTATTTTTGCCCGGGGCAGGATGCCAAATGGTACGCTTCTGCTGAAACCATTCCTGGCCCGACGGTCAACCGGATGGCGGAATACGCCAAAAAATACCAAATGGTGATGATCGTGCCGATCTTCGAAAAAGAGCAGGCCGGGGTGCTGTACAACACCGCAGCCGTGATCGACGCCGACGGCACTTACCTCGGCAAATACCGGAAAAACCACATCCCGCACACATCAGGTTTTTGGGAAAAATTCTTTTTCAAACCCGGCAATCTCGGATACCCGGTTTTTGAAACCCGCTACGCAAAGATCGGCGTTTACATCTGCTACGACCGGCACTTCCCCGATGGCGCCCGCATACTCGGATTGAACGGCGCGGAAATCGTTTACAACCCTTCCGCCACGGTCGCCGGCCTTTCTCAATATTTGTGGAAACTGGAGCAACCGGCTCACGCCGCAGCCAACGGTTATTTCATGGGTTGCATCAACCGCGTCGGAACCGAAAAACCCTGGAACCTGGGAAAATTTTACGGCTCGTCGTATTTCGTCGATCCGCGCGGACAGATTTTCGCACAAGCCTCCGAAGACCAAGATGAATTGCTGGTCGCCGAATTTGACCTGGACATGA
This sequence comes from uncultured Saprospiraceae bacterium, assembly GCA_964551455.1. Lineage (GTDB taxonomy): Bacteria > Bacteroidota > Bacteroidia > Chitinophagales > Saprospiraceae > JAHDHW01. Next base: position 6,947 of record CAZKDA010000091.1, on the reverse strand, counting down.
TCGAAGAAGTCCGATCAACCTGGCAGTTCTTCAGAGACCGCCGCCCGGAGACTTATGGAAAGTTGACAGAGTTATGAAATGATGAATGATGAATGATGAAGTTCGAAAATCTAAAGACCCTTTGCGGGAAAAATCGTTTAGTTTCGCAGTCCGAATTGTGAATTTGTACAAACAACTTTCCGGGGAAAAGAAGGAGTTTGTAATGAGCAGGCAAATTTTAAAATGTGGAACAAATCCGGGAGCCATGATTCGGGAAGCGGCAAATGCAGAAAGCCCGTTGGATTTTATTCATAAGGGAACTTCTAAAAATTGCCTCATCTCCCGATTTGTCGGGATTTGCAATCTCAATCTAATGGAAAAACGTTTTTAATTCCTGATAATCAATCTCTTGCGATCTTTGCGAAAAACCTTCGCGATCTTTGCGGTTAAGATTTTTGAATTTTTAGAAGTCCCCATAAATTAGGCATTGCACAAAAGGAAACCGGGGAAACCCAGTTTTGGCTGGAACTCCTACACACCACTGGCTTCATTAATGATACAGAATCCGAATCTTTATTTTCCGATTCGCAAAAGATCATGCGACTTATTCGGAGTTCAATTTTGACAAAAAAGAAAAATCTTGGCATAAAATAATTCATCATTTATCATTCATATTTCATCATTAGATTATAATGGCAGAATACCCCCGACCATCCTCTGAAAAAGACCTCGAACACAGCTTCGAACAAATAAAACCGTACATGAACCCCACGATGGCTTATTACGAAAGCTCGCGGTGTTTGTATTGCTACGATGCTCCCTGTGTGAAAGCCTGCCCGACGGAAATTGACATCCCCTTGTTTATCCGGCAGATCCACACGGGAAATATCGATGGTGCGGCAAAGACCATCTACGATTCCAACTATTTCGGGAACATCTGCGGGAAGGTCTGTCCTACGGAAGTGCTCTGCGAAGGCGCCTGTGTTTACAACCACCAAAACGTAAAGCCCATCGAGATCGGAAGATTGCAAAGCTATGCGACTTCCAATGTGATAAAAAAAGGTAAGCAACTTTACCAACCAGCCCCCGCAAACGGGAAAAAGGTAGCTGTGATCGGCGCTGGTCCCGCAGGAATTTCCTGTGCCTGTGAACTGCGCTTGCTGGGATACGATGTAACTATTTTCGAAGCTAAAAGCCAGCCTTCGGGTTTGGCGCTTTATGGTTGCGCGCCTTACAAAGTGACCAACGAAGATGTGGCGCAGGAGATGGATTATTTGCAAAAACAATTCGGATTTAGCATCCGCTTCAACCATCCCATAATAAAAGAAGAGCAGTTTCGGGATTTGGAAAAAAATTACGATGCTATTTTTCTGGGCATCGGTCTTGGAACCACACGATCTTTGGGCATTCCGGGCGAAGGACTGGAAAACAGCTTCGGAGCCACCGAGTTCATCGAAATGGTAAAGATCAATCCTTTAAAAGTACATGTTGGGAAAAAAGTAATCGTGATCGGCGGAGGAAATACGGCAATGGATGCAGCTTCGGAATCAGCCCGGCTGGGAGCGAAGGAAGTCGTTTTGGTATATCGCCGTTCGAAAGAAGCGATGAGCGCTTACGAATTTGAATACGACCTGGCAAAATCCGTCGGCGTAAAAGGAATTTTCAATGCTTCTCCCCTTTCAATTTTGGGGAACAAAAAAGTGACCGGAGTACGGTTTGCAAAAACAAAAACTGAAAACGGGAAGCTGGCATCTAATGCCGACAGCGAATTTGACATAGAATGCGATATGGTCATCCGCGCTACCGGCCAATCGAAACTCACTGACCTGCTGAATGCAATCAACGGTATTGAACTGGATAAAAACGGCGCTATAAAAACAGACAACAAAACTTTTCAAACCAGCCATCCGAAATATTTCGCAGGAGGCGATGCCGTCAACGGCGGCGCAGAAGTAGTCAATGCCGTAGCAGAAGGGAAAAGGGCGGCACAAGGAATTCATCAATTTTTCATACGTTAGTGTATTAGTGGAGTAGTGTATTAGTGGAGTAGTGCTTTAATCTTTTAAACATAAAATGAAACAAGCTATGGAGAAAATTGAAAGATTCGAAGACCTAAAATGTTGGCAGGAGTCCAGGATATTGGTTAAGAGAGTTTATGAATTTACCAACTCAGATTCTTTATCCAGAGATTGGGACACGAGAAGCCAATTTAGAAGAGCCGCTTTGTCTGTAATGAATAATATTGCTGAGGGTTTCGGACGGTTTTCCAGGAAAGAAAAAATACGATTCCTCGAATATTCCAGTAGTTCCGCCTCAGAAGTCAAAAGCATGTTATATTTGTTTAAAGACTTAAAATATTTAGAAGACCAGCAATTTGACTTTCTATTTCATCAGGTTGAAACAACCCAAAAACTTACGCTCGGTCTTGTAAAATATCTCAACAAAAAAAAATGACACATAACACACCAATATACCAATACACTTTAACACAAAAACACTTTGCCCATGCCCAATCTCACCGCAAACCTCGCAGGAATCAAGTCCCCCAATCCATTCTGGCTGGCATCGGCGCCGCCGACCAATTCCGGATACCAGGTGATGAAAGCCTTCGATGCCGGATGGGGCGGAGCTGTCTGGAAAACACTGGGCGTTCCCATTGTCAATACTTCCAGCCGCTACGGAGCCATCAATTACCGCAATACCCGGATGATGGGTTTTAATAATATCGAGCTGATCACCGACCGACCATTGGCAGATAATCTCAAAGAAATAGAGGAGGTAAAAAAATATTTCCCCGACCATGCCCTGGTGGCTTCTTTGATGGTAGAAACCAAAGCCGAGTGGCACCAGATCGTGAAGGACGTGGAAAATGCCGGCTGCGACGGGATCGAGCTGAATTTCGGTTGCCCGCATGGCATGTGCGAACGCGGCATGGGTTCCGCAGTTGGACAAGAACCTACAGTTTTGAAACTCATCACCGAATGGGTGAAGGAAGTAGCCAAGGTACCCGTTATCGTGAAACTCACGCCGAATATCAGCGATATTACAGAACCTGCGCAAGCAGCTTCCGCAGGTGGCGCTGATGCCATTTCAATGATCAACACGATTCAAAGCGTCATGGGAGTTGATTTGGACACATTTGTTCCTTTCCCAATGGTAGATGGCAAAAGTACCAACGGCGGCTATTGCGGCCCGGCAGTCAAACCCATTGCTTTGAATATGGTAAAAAGTTGTACGCAACACCCCGGAGTTGCCATTCCTGTTTCAGCAATCGGTGGTGTGGAAAACTGGCGCGACGCCGTTGAATATTTATTGCTTGGAGCCAGCAACGTGCAGGTGTGTACTGCTGTGATGCACTACGGATTCGGGATCATCCGCGAAATGCTCCCCGGACTTGAAAATTACATGCGCGACAAGGGTTTTGAAACCCTCGACGACTTCATCGGAAAAGCGCTCCCCAGCATCACCACCTGGGAAAATCTCAACCTGAAGTACAAAGTCGTCGCGGAGATCAACGACGAAAAATGTATCGGTTGCCAGCTTTGTTACACTGCCTGTGAGGACGGCGCCCACCAAGCCATCGGGTTGCCTGCCGACAGTACCAACCGCATTCCGCATATCATTGAGGAAAATTGTGTAGGTTGCAACCTTTGCTCGCTGGTCTGTCCGGTAGAGGAATGTATCACAATGGTAAGGCGCGACGATGGCTCTAAAATCGAATCCTGGAAAAACTACACGGAAACCGGCAAAGCGCCCACCACTTTCAATGACGACCGCGCCGGAGGCAAAGGCCACTGGATACCGGAACCCAAATCAGCTTTGAAGAAATAGTTTTTTGATGGGATAATTGGTTGATTAGTTAATTGAGCCTGCCCAGACCTGTCGGGGTTAATTGAGTTGATTAGGCCTGTCCCGACGGTCGGGGTTGATTAAGTTATTAGCAATTAGCAACTTTCCGACTTTCCAAAATACCACAACTTGTCCCTGCCTACGTGCCTCGGCAGGCAGGACGCAAGGCGTTATTACCACAACTTGTGACGCCAACGGCGTTATTATCACATTAACCCATTATCACATTAACCCATTATCACATTAACCCATTATCACATCACCACATTAACCCATTACCAAATTACCACACCAAACACCTATGGATCAATTCATGCAAGCCGCAATCGACGAAGCCCGACAGGGAGCTGAAGAAGGCGGCATCCCCATCGGCAGCGTCATCGTTCACAACGGAAAGATCATTGGCAGAGGCCACAACCGGCGCATCCAGAAGGGCAGCCCGACCCTTCATGGAGAAATGGATGCCCTCGAAAATGCAGGCCGTCAGCCTGCAAAAGTTTACCGCGAATCAGTGATTTACACTACGCTATCTCCATGCTCTATGTGCAGCGGCGCCATTTTGCTTTACGGCATCCCGAAGGTCATTATCGGCGAAAACAAAACTTTCATGGGCGAAGAAGGATTGCTCAAAAGCAGAGGCGTTGAGGTCATAGTTTTGAATGATAAAACCTGTATCGGCATGATGGAAAATTTTATAAAAACCCGCCCAGAACTTTGGAATGAAGATATTGGAGAATGAAAATGCCTGTTCAAAAAAATCAGCAAAACAACATTGCTTTTTTTGAATATTTGTAACTATTCAGCCCCGACACTTGCCAGCCCGATGCAGGCGGGCGGGCCAGCCCGATTTTAACCGAGTTACAGATTTTGAAAAAAACGCAACAGAAAAAATAAAATGCCACGAAGGCACAAAGGCACAAATTTTTTTTTCCTTTTTTCTTTGTGTCTTTGTGGCAAAAAAAAATAAAAACAAGGATGCACTTTATTTTTAAAAATTTAATGTTTTTTCAGCCTAATCTGAATAGTTACCAATATTTTTGGCTTCCACCATAATTTTAAAACACATGAATACAAGAATTACAATTTTCACAATTTTATCCTTTCTGCTTTTTTTTACAAACTGCAATGATTCGCAGGAATCTCAACAGGAAAGCGTTGAACTTCAACCCTCGGAAAACAGGATGGCCGCCGAATGGGAACCTGCTCTCGGTACAATTATCGCCTGGCCTCTTGGCATTCCGCACAAACTGGTCATTGAACTGGCCAAAGACAATCAATTATTCACTATGGTTCCTGATGATCCGGCAAGGAAAGAAGCCGAACATTGGTTCGCCGAATGGGGCATCGACCTTCAAAGGGTACAATTCATCTTTGCGCCCCAGGATGTGGATGCCTGGTGGTTGAGAGACTGGGGGCCACATGCTGTTTTCAATGATGGGAAAATGAAACTCGCTGACGGGCAATACCCAAACAGTACGCCGGTTTCAGGGATTGCTTGTGATGCTCCGCTGAGATTTATTTTCACGGAAAAAGATGAAGAAACCGGCGCTGATATTATTGTGCCCACTACCGCTGAAGATATGGCGCCATATAAAATCGGGGAAGCAATGAATTTTGAAACAGTCGAATTGCCCTTTGTTTTTACGGGCGGCAATGTGTTGACTGACGGGCAGGGTACGGCTTTTTCATCGTGTATCATTATCAATGAAAACCAATTTATGGGTTTGAAAAGGGAAGATTTTTTAAAAAAAGCGGAAGCGTTTTTAGGAATAAAAAATTACAACATCATCTCAAATTTTGAAGAAAGCGGGATTCAGCATATTGATTGTTTTATGAAAATGTTAGATGAAGAACGGCTGTTTGTAACGCGACCGCCAAAAGATCATTCGCTTTACCCGATTTATGAAGACATTGTTCAAAATGAGCTTGCGACATTGAAAAACAGCTATGGACGGCCTTACGAAATCCTGAGATTGGACACTGACAGGTATGAAGATGATGAATTAGCGGCGTATTCAAATTCACTGATCCTCAATCAAAACATTTACGTTCCGCTCTTTGGTATTGCGCAGGATTCTATTGCTATGAAGCAGTGGCAGGAAGCTATGCCGGGATATACCGTAAAAGGCTTTGAATTTAATATGGATGAAGAACAAATACTTTCCGACAAGGCTAAAAAGCACTATAAAGGAAAGATTGGCTGGAACTCCGGCGACGCTTTGCATTGCCGCACTCGCGCGATGTGGGACCCCCAAATGTTGTACATCAGCGTAGATCGCATTCCGTCGAAAATAGCCGAAGCTGATGAATACCCCCTGTCTGCCGAGATTGTAGATTACAGCAACAAAGGCTTGATAGAAAATGAATTGAAACTTTTGTGGAGAAAGGAAGGTCAAACGCAATGGACTGAAATCGTTTTGACAAAAAGCACGAAAAACAACACCTACTCAGCTTCAATTCCAAAGGTGAAAGCCGGAAGCACCGTTGAATATTTTGTGTCCGCCAAGTCCAATTCCGGGCGATCCGAAACCATGCCGCGTACTAGCCCGGAGGGAGTTTATTCTTTTTCCGTGGCGGATTAGCGATTTTTACAATGTAAGTACGGTTACTTTCTTAATATAAGTCACGGGGCATTTCAAGTCACGGGGTCACTTCAAGTGCCCCCGTGGCTTTGACTTAAATTACACTCTAATCCGCCAGCCCGTATGCGGCAGTCGGGCGGGGGCGGGGCGGGTTCGAATATTTTTGTGTGCCCACTTATCTGATTGGTGCATAGATTTTCAAGGAGGTTAATACAAACAAAAAAAGCCCTGTTTTCACAGAGCTTCGGGAGTGGTCCCACAAGGACTAATTTTTAAGACTATATCTCATTGATTTTCTTGTGTTTATAAAGCGAAAAGGAGAAAGGTACAATATTTTGCACAAAAAAAATTGATCCGCTTATTTTTACTTTAGTTTCTCGATCAATTCATTTTTTAACCATTCAAATGCTTCATTTTGGTTATATATGATCCCAGCTCGTAATAGGCCTTCAATATCTCCCGTGAAATCAGGATCATTTTCTTTTCGTTCAATGTTTGTTATAAATTGATTTTTAGTTGGAGGTTTTCCTGCTGCAT